>CAZAOR010000230.1:0-2722 GCA_964486805.1 uncultured Sediminibacterium sp.
ACTGAAAGCGTGTGTTTTGTGCGCAATGTTGCCACAACGAAATGGAAATTGGCGCTAAAAATGCACGGGAACGCGCCTCGATTTCGCAACACAATTTTGGGCACAATTGTGTCGTTGCCCAAAGGCAAAACGGCAACAATCGACTCCACAAACAGCTTCGCACAATGCTGTAATCAGCCCGAAACAAGCCCCAAATAGCCCCAATTTAAGCTATGCTGCGACTTTTTCCGGACAAGGACCGCTGCTCTTCCACCCAGAGCACTGGATTATCAAAGGCATCATCGGGCGAAGGCCTGACCGGCAAAAGCAACCGCAGGACCTTATAACTCAGTAACACATTCTCACCAATTTTAAAAATTCATCTTATAACTCATAATTACTCTTTATTTACGAAGAATTACAAAATACAGTACGGTTGACTTAGCGCGATCTGTCACAGACAGCTCACCTGGGTATGGTCATCGATCCGAAAGGATGACCCCAATGTTAGTGTGTCCTGCGGCCAAACGGAGGCCTTCGGTCTCCCCACTTCATCTTCTGGCTCTCTTCATCACTCTGTTTGCGACGATGACCGCACGTGCACAAGTCTGCATGAATATCAACCTGAATGATCCGCTGGATGAGTCGATTTCACCCGTCTACTGGGCTCCAGGACACACCTACACGATTACTTTCACCGACCCGAACGGCGAGTTTTACGCCACCTCAAGCCCTACGAGCACTGCACTCTATATTTTCAATTCAAGCCAGTATGTGGGAGCGCCCACTTATGCGGAGGACCCGCATGTGACACATTCCGTACCAACTTACGTGAGCGCGACGCAGACCACATTCACTGTTACGGTGGATTCAAGCGCGCCGACCGGACAGGACGGCATGAACTTTACCTGCCAACAGACTGGCTTTGTTGGAGGACCAGGATTTATCCAGATTACCCCGTGCGCTGAAACTCCAACACCGACAATCACTTCTATCTCGCCGGCCACATGGACGGCCGGGCTGGCGACAAGCATTACGATTACCGGCACAAACTTCATTCCGAATGGAAACGCGAACAACTGCTGGACAAGCACTCTTTCCATAGCCGCCGCGAGCGGAAATATAAGTTTCACGAATCTGGTGGTCGTGAGTTCTACGCAGATCACGGCCACGGTTATCCCACAGATCACCGACCCGGCCGAGACAGCCACCGTCACAGTGTCGAACTACCAGTACAACGACCCGCTCAATCCGTTAACGGAAACGGCGACCGCAGAAATTACTCCCACGACATGCCCGATTCCGCATGTCACTTCCGTATCGCCCAATATCTGGTTTGCTGGCCAGTCCTATAGAAATGTGACATTTACAGGGACAAATTTCATTACAAGCGCGAACGCTACTTCGACCTGCCCTGCAACCACTCTGACCTTAGCGTCAGGAGATGGCCAAGTCACTGTCTCCAGCGTCCGCGTATCGAGCGCAACCAAGATGACTGGGACAGTGAGGGTAGCGTCTTACGCCTCAACGGAAGCAGCCACAGCCAATGCTTACGGCGATACTGCACCGACTCCAGACGCCGATGTGCTGGGACAGCCGTTCATCAAATGGGCCAACGACCCGGATGGAAGCACTCCCATCATCGGCGGGCCCTATATCGACCTCTCGGACCCGAGTGCAGTTGTGGGAGAGAAGCTTTCTTTGACTACGTCTCCAGCTGCCGCCGATCTGGCGGCGCTCCCGGTTCCGCTCACTTTTGCATCCACCAATCCCACCACCTGGACGGTGACTGGGGGAACGAACATCGGCGGGTATACTCCCACCCCAAGTTCCTATTCCACCGCCAGCGTGACCCCGATAACGCTCAACGGCAGTACCCTAACTTTTTATTCCGTCTATCCGGCGAGCGGCGTGGCTGTGAACTACACGTACTGCGTCTCCGGGCAAACGACTTGCCCAGAGTCTACGGCCACGTTTGAGGTGACTGGACCGACAGGAGGAACGATGACCTTCACGCCAGTCGCTCCAGCTGTGACTATCGCCAATCTCACTACTTGTAATGATTCCAATGGAAATGTATTTGATGGTGGTCCGTGGATGGTTTTTGGAACGGGAGTGACTGGTCTAGCATGTCCGGGAAGATCCGATTCTGTTGCAGTTGGCATCCATTTCAACGAACCCACTGGATATGAAAACGACTCCGACGGTATGTACGAGCTAGTACAGTTAATCAGCAGCGATTCGACGACTGGAGAGTCACTAGGCCCTCCAGGCGTTGCAGGGCTAGACGGCAGCTTCCCATACGGCTATCCACCCTCATCAGACAGCCCGAGAATTTATCTTCTGCCTACGGCTAGTTCTGTAACTCGGACATTCACTGCAAACATGTTTCTGATGTGGCAATCCAGCATCACGGATTCAATCCCCGTTCCACTCGGGTATCAAACGTGGGGATTCACTGGCACGGCCACCTGCAATTCTTCTTGCGACTCAGCTGCGAATTGGACTGCAGTAAACGCTCCGGGTACAACGCCTGGACCAGTAGTAGATTTTGTCCCAAGTTCGTCGTCTCAAACGAAAGTCGGAAATAACACCCTTGTGTATGGCTATCCCACGTGGACCAGCAAAGAATTTTGAGCCAAATTTTCTATCCCCTCCGCGTCTTTCGATGTCGGGAGCAGAAACGCTCACGACGCCGCGCCAAGACAAGTGCGCGGATCAACCAAACTGACATCGGAGCCAA
>CAZAOR010000231.1:0-5407 GCA_964486805.1 uncultured Sediminibacterium sp.
AGTCGGCCATTGTCCTGGTAGGTTCTGTCAGCAAATACCTCACTCAGGGTTTGAAGTCCTGCCGCTTTTGCTGCCTGGATGGAAAAAGAGCCGCTCAGTCCGTAAACGATCAGGGTGGGATCTAATGAAGCGACGGTTTCGGCAATGATGATTGCCAGTTTTTCATCTTTGGCAGACTGGTTATATAAGGCACCATGGGGTTTGATGTGCTGCACACGGGCGCCAAGCTTTTGAGCGATTTCCTGCAATTCAAAATACTGTTGCTTCAGCAGTTCTTTTATAGCGGTATCGGACATTTGTTTTTCTATTCTTCCAAAATTCGCCCGGTCTGCATAACCGGGATGTGCGCCTATTTGTACACCATGTTCCAATGCACAGGCGACGGTGCTTTTCATGGTATCCCGGTTACCGGCATGCGCTCCGCAAGCAATATTGGCACTGGTGATCCAGGGCATGATGGAGGCATCATGGGCCGAGCCCTCCCCCATATCACAGTTCAGGTCGATAGCAATCATAAAGCATCAGGAAAAATATTCCTGCAAACGGAAGTTACAGGCATTTGAGAGTTGCTGCAAGTGGTTTTCATGATCGATATACAGGGCTTCTGCAGCCGGTTGATCAATCAATTGTAAAACCAGGGATTCTCCGGGTGATAATTGCGCCAGTCGCGGGAGGTCTGCCCGGCAGATATGGCCTACTACCGGGTAGCCGCCAGTAGTCTGGTGGTCTGCCATCAGGACCACAAGTTGTTGATCGGGCAATAATTGTATGCTGCCCCTGGTTACTCCGGCAGAAAGCAGGATCTCCTGTTTTTTACTTGCCAGCGCTGTTCCCGCCAGTCGGTAACCCATACGGTTACTCTCCGGCAGTATCAGGAAAGGAGAACCTGATAATTTATGTTGTGCAGCGCTGGTAAGATGCGAGTATGCAGCGCCTGCTATCATACGAAAGGGCCCGGCCTGATACCAGGCAGCAATATCGGCCCGCCAGGGCAGGATCTCAAAAGCTTTTGTGCTGCCAGACTGCTCATAAAGACTGGCTTCTTTTCGGGTAAGATAATCGCCTTTGCGCAAGGCACGCCCCTGCAGCCCTCCCTTACCTGCCAGAAGCAGGGTACTTTCGCTCCCCAGCCAGTTATCCAGGATCCAGCCGCCCTGTGCGGCCAGGTAAAGCCGGCATCCAGCAGTTTTTTTTGTAAACCGAATAACAGATCCGGCTGTCACCAACAAGGGCTGAAACAGGGGAATGGATAATCCATTGATCTCAGCACCAAAATCCGCACCTCCCAGTGCCAATAATTGTGTACAGACTATTTCTATTTCCGGTGCGGGGAAATGCATTTCGAGCGCAGCTGTTTCTGCCTTGTTGCCCACCAGGGCATTCACCAGGCGAACTGAGAGGCGGTCCATCGCTCCCCCGGGCGGAATACCCAGGTGCTGGTACCCGTATCGGCCATCGTCCTGCAGGGTATCCAGGATTCCCTGCTTTTTTATTGCGATGCTTATCTGTGCTGCCATGATGTAAATGCTTCCAGGGTAATGGGATAAAACTGAACCTGATCACCCGGCTGCAGGCGACAGGGAGGGATGGCATCTGGTTCAAAAACAGACAGCGGTGTTCTTCCGATCAGTTGCCATCCGCCCGGGGATGCAAGCGGATAGATACCCGTTTGCATCCCGGCAATTCCGACACTGCCTGCTGGTACCAGCAACCTGGGACTGGATTTACGGGCTGTCTGTATACGTGGGTCAACATTGCCCAGATAAGCAAAGCCAGGAAGGAATCCAAGCAGGTATACTTTGTAAACCGGGCTGCAGTGTATTTGAATGACTTCTTCCACGCTCAGCGCATGTGCTGCTGCCAGCGATTCCAGGTCAGGGCCCAGTCTGCTATCATAACAAACCGGTATCCGAATGGAGACAGGGGATTTTGCTATCGAATTGTCTGGGACCTCCCAAATTGCAGATAGTTTCTCCCGTAAGAAAAGATAGGCAGAGCCCTGGTCCGGGACCGGAACCTGCAATGGATCGTAAATCACCGTAAGGGTATTCATGGCAGGGATGATATCCATGATACCTGGCAAAGGGTCGGCTTGCAGGATACGAAAAACGGCAAGCAGGCGCTGATATGCTTGCTCGCCTGATTCGGCTGCGACCGCCAGTGTGATGCCGTGGTCGCTGTTGGGATAAATTAAGCTTTCCAAAAATTAACAACTCCGGGAAAGATAAGCATTTAGCATTTTAAGCCTCTTCTGTTTTCCGGCTGTTGCGCCCTACTGCATAATGCGGTTTCAATTCCTTGTAAATCTGGCCCAGTAATTCATGCCCGGATTCAGAGGCGTTTTTGGAGTTCTGAAAATAGGCCCGGGTTTGTTTTAATATCTCATTGCCGATCACCAGTTTGGCATCTTCCAGTTTTTTCTTAACCTGTTCCAGTTCTTCTATCAACTCCGAATATTGTGCATAGAGGTGCAGATAATTATTGCATTCCATCACGTCCACAAAATTGGGTACGGTATTGGGGTTTTTGCGCATGAATTGTATCGCTTTCTCTACAAACTCCTGCCGTTTGGTATTCAGTTTGAACATACTCCGACGTTCACTGGGCTTCAGCCGGATGGAATTCGGCACCATATTGCGCACGGCAGCAATATTCTGCTTGATGGAAACCAGTTCGCTGGCAACAAAACTACGGAAGGAGGCCATGGGGTACTTTTAGGGAATAACGCTCAATCGAAATAGAAAATTGCTCATTTTCCTAAAATTAACCCACCGCACCCCGCTTATCCGCGCCAGCCAGCAGCAGATCAACCGGTCCCCGGAAGTACATGATGCAAAAGATTTTAATAAGAGGCACATGTTACACATCTGCGTTTTTAAAATATGGCACTGGAATAAGGCCAGATGCTTTTCGAACGCCTTCGGCACGGTTTTGGAAATAGAAAGCAGGCGGGTTGTTGCTGGAACGATTTGCTGATAAAAAATCTGCCGGGGATTAAAATTCCCTGAAATGCAGAAAAATAACCGGTATTTCGTTAAACCAGCCGTAGCTGGGTTGGTCATAAACCGGCTGTTGAAAACTTCCGCTATTCAGCCCTTTTATCGCCTTTTTTTTGCGGGAAATCTGACTGAGAACAATTTTACCCCTCTTTTTACGTTCAAAGAGGGCATTTCTTCATTTAATCGCATATTGTATTATGAAAAAAAGTTACTTATTGGCAGGCGTATTGTCTGTGGCGATGTTTTCCTGTGTCAGCACTAAAAAACTCGATCAGGAAAAAGCAAAATACACGGAACTGAGTGGGAATTACCTGGATCTGCAAGGGAAATATCGGGATTTGCAGGATGAATTGAAAAAATGCCAGGCCGATGCTACTGCAAAAATTGCAGAATTGAACACGCGCAAGACAGCGCTTGAAGAGCAGATTGAAGATCTTAAAAAGCAGAATGATTACCTGCGTCAGAACAATAATACGGTACTGAATCAATTGAAAGATCTTTCTGTTGTAACAGGTGCGCAGGCGGAAAGCATCAAGAAGTCATTGGAAAATATCGGGGCCAAGGATATGTACATCAAAGATCTCCAAGGTTCGATTGCCCGTAAAGATTCCCTCAATATGGCGCTTGTAATGAACCTGAAAGGAGCCATTGGTGACCTGAATGACCAGGATATCAATATTAAGGTTGACAAGGGCGTAGTATATGTAGATATCTCCGATAAGCTCCTGTTCAAAAGCGGTAGCTATGATGTAACCGATAAAGCCAAGGTAGTTCTCGGCAAAGTGGCCAAAGTGCTGAACAACCAGCCGGATATTGAATTCCAGGTAGAAGGTCATACGGATTCTGTTCCGGTTCGTCTGCCGGGTATTCTTGACAACTGGGACCTTAGTGTGAAACGTGCGACCAGTGTGGTACGCATCCTTCAGAATACGTATGGCATCGATCCCAAGCGTATGACTGCTGCCGGTCGCAGTGAATACCTGCCTGTGGCAGATAACGATACACCGGAGGGCCGCGCCGCCAACCGCAGGACACGTATCGTGATCCTGCCTCAACTGGATCAGTTCTTCAAACTGTTGGAAACCAAAAAGTAGTACACTAGTTACCATAACCATTCTTCAACCGGTGCCCATTGGGTGCCGGTTTTTTTTCCGTCCGTTTTCCGGGAATACCTGTTTTATTTCGAAAAACAGTTTTGTACCTTTATGGAACAGCAAAATTCGATTGCCATGAAACAGTTGTTACGGCTATTGATTTGTTTTCTCCTGGTCCTGCCAGCCACCGGTTGTTTCGCACAGATGTCCAATTCCACTTTTATGGGGAATTCGGGTGCGATGAAGTTTTTTGAATTATATGATAATGCGGGTCATCCGATAAAAACTGCCAATGAAATGCCAGCTGTTGGTACTCCCATGCTATTTCCCGGGTGGACCAAAGGATGGGTGCATTACCGGAATGAAGCCATATTCCAGGACACAGCCCTCAAGTTTTCGCTTGCTGATAAGAAACTGTATTATCAGCGCGAGGGGAAGTACTATACCCTTGTTCTTCCGGTTGATTCTTTTTCACTTAGTTTTCCGGTAGAGGGAGGTAATATCCTGGTTTACCAGTTCAAAAGCGGGTATCCCGCCATCGATGATCAGGATGAAAATACTTTTTACCGGGTCTTATTTGAAGGCAGCAACCTGCAATTACTGGAGTTGGAGCAAAAGCGTGTAAGGGAGTCATTTGATTATGGCAGCACCCACGAAAAGCAATATGTGCTGGTGAAAACCCTGTATGTATATCAGCCGGTAGAAAACAGGCTAACGGCGCTTCGGATGAGTCTGAATGGCTTAAAAAAATCTTTTCCCAATTGGGCCGGTGATATCCAGGCCTATGCTGCGGTCAATAAGCTGGATGCTAAAAACAATGCACAGGTCATTAGCCTGATGCAGTATATTGACAAAAAAGACCGTTGAACCTGCTGGCGACAGCATTCCTTAAGCGTAAAGGGCATCTATCTGCCGACTGAAATCGGTCATCAACTGTATAAAATCAGCACGGTATCGTTCATAGCGTTTCTGAACCGTGCTATGATCATCCAGCGGCTCCATGGATTCTGCTGCCGGACCAGCTTTGCGGGCATCATGGGCCAGATTGGTTTTGTGCAGGTGCATCATATGACGAAGGGCATCTATTTCCTGACGCATCTGCATGAATTTTTCCTGGAAATGTGTAAAAGCGGGTTCCTGCTGCTGTTTTGTTTCGGCAATACAATCATCAAAAATCCGAAGGATATTAATATCGTGGTTCAACTCGGCAATCCACACCCGGTATTGCAGGTGCAGGCCTCTCGGGGAGCTGGAAGAAAGCATGTCCAATCGTTAATCGTTTGATAAGTAATTTACTGGAAATTCGGATTGTGC
>CAZAOR010000232.1:0-2835 GCA_964486805.1 uncultured Sediminibacterium sp.
ATCTCGTCCCTGTTGGCAATTTCCCAAGCAGTGTGGAAGACCAGTTTTGCACGCTTGGCCATCAGGTCAAAATTGATTTTATCAACCGTATCTGTGGGTTTGTGGTAATCAGCCAACAACATACCATCATAGAAGAACAGGATAGGCACCCCTTTCTTCGCAAAATTATAGTGGTCGCTGCGGTAGTAAATACGCTCCTTGTCATTGGGATCATCAAACTTATAATCCAGGGTCAGGTGGGTGTATTTGTTATTCACTCCTTCATTAATGATGGGAAGATCAGAACTCAGTTTGTCATGACCGATCACATAAATATAATTGAGGGTATCCGGCAATTTCCTTTCTGTATCTATGCGACCGTCCATATCCGTGTTCAGGTCAGCAGATGCTTTGGAAAGATCAACGGTAGGATGCTCAGAATAATATTCTGATCCTAAAAGCCCTTTTTCTTCACCGCTTACGGTCATAAAGATCATGGTGCGGCGCGGGCGATGACCTTGCTTGGCGGCGGCACTGAAGGCTTCTGCCATCTGGATCACACTCACGGTACCGGAGCCATCGTCATCGGCGCCATACCAAATGGTATTGCCTACTTTACCCAGGTGATCATAGTGGCCGGTCAGGAATACGTATTCGTCTTTTTTATCGGTGCCGGGCAACACGCCAATTACATTGCTGCTTTCCAGTTGATTGGTTGTGACAGTAACGGCAGCATCAATATCTGCATAATACTCACCCGGGTGTATGGCTTTCAGTTCATCGTAACTGAGTGTATGGGTTCGTCCCAACAATGCAGAAGCTACATTATCTGAAACGGAGGCATAAAGAAAGCTGGAAGAACCGTTCCCCTGGGTTCTCGGCGGATTCAATGACATCCTGCCCTTGGTATTGGTGGGTTCTTTGGAAGGAAAGTTCTGCGAAATCATCAGTACACCGGCTGCGCCTTTCTGCCGCAGGCTGGTCATTCCCGCCATCATAGCCCTGCGACCGCCGCCTGTGTTATCGGTATTCGGAAGCAATAAAACGATCTTTCCTTTTACGTCCAGGCCTTTATAATCGTCGATTCCATTGGCTGCATCAACACGGCCTTCTCCGGCATAAATAAGCGAGGTTTCATGCCATTTACCGCTAGCGGCACCAAAAGAGCTGACAGAAAAATCTTTGTCGAACGCATAGGTTTGCCCGTTTACACGCAGCGATTTTTCAGTGATCTCATCCTGGTAAACCGGATATACTTGCTGGTAACTGTCGCCATTACCAGGTTTCAGTCCAAAACTCCTGAACTGTGATTCAATGTAAGCGGCCGCTCTTTTCTGGCCGGGAGAAGCGGTTTCACGTCCTTCCATTTCGGCGCTGGCAACAATGCTCAGCTTGGCTTTTAATGCATCAGGTGTGATGAGCGCTGCATATTTGGCAGACTCATCCGTTTTTTGCGCCCAGGCAACCGTAGCTGCAAAGGGGAGGCAAATCATCAGGATTTTTTTCATCGTGTACAGTTTAAGATATAAGGGGGTTAGCTGCAGGCAATTTTTCCTACGCGGATCGCGTGTCGGCCGCCTTCAAATTCCGTTTGCAGAAAAGTACTGATCATCTGCTCTGCCAGTGCCAGCGCGACAAAACGGGCAGGGATGCAAATGATATTGGCATTATTGTGTTTACGCACCAGGACCGCCACATCGTTTTCCCAACAAAGTCCGGCACGGATACCGGCATGCTTATTGGCAGTCATGGAAACACCATTGGCACTGCCGCAAAGCAGGATGCCGAATGCGGCTTCTCCTTGTTCCACAGCACTGGCCACGGGATGGGCAAAATCGGGATAATCAACGGAAGATTCACTGAAAGTGCCAAAATCTTTCACAGAATAACCCTGTTGCTCCAGCCAGGGGATCAGGTTCTTTTTATAATCAAATCCTGCATGGTCTGAACCAATGGCTATTGGTTTGGATGCATCAAATACATACGCCATAAACCTTAATAAGGGGTTCTAAGTTAGGGATTTGACGGCAGGGTAGCCGAAAAAAATCGATGAATGGGTGAATTGCCGGCTGCCTGTCGGTTACGCATGCCGTCCTGGATTAATCCCATTCCTCCTCTGCTTCCTCCCGTTTTTCCTGCTGTCGCTTATATACCCTCGCAGAAATGATGATGCTCAGCTCGTACAATAACCAGAGCGGGGTAAAAACAATGGTCTGGCTCATCCAGTCGGGACTGGGCGTAATAAAAGCCGCTACAATTAGGATCACGACAATGGCATATTTCCGGGTCTTGCGGAGGAACTTCGGGGTAATCAGGCCCACCCTTGTCATCAGGGAAGCCAGTACCGGCAGTTCAAAAGCCAGGCCGCAACCAAGGATAATATTGGTCAGATTATCCAGGTAATCGCCAAAGGTCGGTTTTGTAACGATCATGCCTTCTTTACCTAACTGGAAGCCAGCCAGGAAGTTGAAGGTGAAAGGACCCAGGAGAAAGTAGCCGAAAGCTGCTCCGCAAAAAAAGAAAAAAGACACCCAGAAAATAATGAAGCGCGTATTTCTTGCTTCATGTGCTTTTAGTGCAGGGCGGACAAAACGCCAGAATTCCCAGAAAATAAAGGGGAAGGCTGCAATGATACCACCCACAAATGCCATGGTGATACTGCTGAGGAACTGACCTCCGAAAGTTGTACTCTGCATGCTCACATTCACCGGCGGCATACAAAGTGCATCGCCCATATGCGCCCAGTGGCTGAACTGGCACAATGCCCGGTAACTCACGAAGTTCTTATTAATCGGTCCTGTTACGATATTGTCAAAGATCCAGTCGCGGTAAATGAAAATAACCACAGCCATGACG
>CAZAOR010000233.1:0-12598 GCA_964486805.1 uncultured Sediminibacterium sp.
CTGGTCAATAAAATAATCGGCATCCTGCTGGTTCCATTCCTGGTAATCATGGCTTTTGCCTCGTTCAGCTTTGTACAGGTGGCCATCACTGTTTCGGTCATAATTCTGGGATTACTGCTCCTGTACCGGTATTGGGTATCATTCACCAGCCTGCATCCGCGCTTGCAGGTCAATGCCTTTCATTTTCTATTATACCTCTGTGCAGTTGAATTGCTGCCCTTGGTATTGATTTATAAGCTTTTGATCAATTTTACAGGAAGTTTGTAACTTTGCATAACTCAGAGAAGTATTATGGTTAAGAACGGGACAAAAAATTCAGGCGCCGTAAAGCCTGTCAAACGAATTCTGATCTCACAGCCCCGTCCGGAAAGCGACAAGTCTCCATACTTCGACCTGGAGCGGAAGCATAACGTGGAGCTGCATTTTCATCCGTTTATCAAACTGGAACCCATCCCTGCCCGGGAATTCCGGAAGCAGAAAATCGACATCACCTATTACACAGCCGTGATGTTTACCAGCCGGAATGCCATTGACCATTTCTTCCGCATGTGCGAGGAAATGAAGATCGCTATCGGGCAGGATACCAAGTATTTCTGTATCACGGAAGCGGTAGCCCTTTACCTGCAGAAGTTTATCCTTTACCGTAAACGCAAAGTATTTTACGGGGCTGATGGTACGAATAAAAGCATGTTTGATGTAATCAACAAGCACAAGGAGAATGAAAAATTCCTCTATGTGTGCAGCGAAAATCAGCAGGATAATGAGATTGTAAACTGGCTGAAAACCAATAAATGCGAATATCAGCTTGGGTTCATGTACCGCACCATCAGCAATGATATCCGGAAAATAATGACTGAGCATGAATTCGATGTGATCTGTTTCTTTACCCCCAGCGGGGTGCGCAGCCTGTACCATAATTTTCCCGATTTTTCTCAGAACGGAACAGTGATCGGCGCTTTCGGGAATAATACTTCCAAAGCGGTAGAAGATGCCGGCATGCAGCTCGGGATCAAAGTGCCATCACCCCAAAATCCCAGTATGGTGGCGGCGCTTGATCAATTCCTGCTGAACACGATAGGAAAAAAATAGGGATGGAAGCTTATTGGATAAAGGCTGTTCCTTCATCGGGACAGCCATTTTTTTTGTCTAACTTGAAATTCGGTATCCCTTTACCCTTGTCAGATATATGAACCAGCAAACCCCTAATCGCCTGATAAAGGAAACCAGCCCCTATCTCCGGCAGCATGCTTATAACCCGGTTGACTGGTACCCATGGGGGGAAGAAGCCCGGCAACTGGCCCGGGAAACAGATCGTCCCATGCTGGTAAGTATCGGCTATGCGGCCTGTCACTGGTGCCATGTTATGGAAAGAGAGAGCTTTGAAGATCCTGCTACCGCCGGGATCATGAACCGGTATTTTGTCAATATCAAGATCGACCGCGAGGAGCGTCCGGATCTGGATCATATTTACATGGATGCTGTACAGGCCATGACGGGAAGCGGCGGTTGGCCCCTCCATGTATTCCTGACACCTGATGGCCGTCCCTTTTATGGTGGTACGTATTTCCCGCCGGTACGTGCTTACAACCGGGCAAGCTGGCAGGAAACCCTGGAGGGTGTTCACCAGGCATATGCTGAAAAAAGAGAAACCATCCTCGCGCAGGCGGCACAATTAACGGAACACCTTCGTTCAGCCAATAGCTTTGGAACCGGGAATCCCGCTCCCGCTGAACGGGATCAGCTTTTTCATCCTGCCATTTTTGATGAAATGGCCAAAAACCTGCTCGCCCAGGCGGATACGGAATGGGGTGGATTTGGTCGGCCGCCTAAATTCCCCCAGACTTTCTCCATACAATTACTGCTGCGGCATTACCATTTTACAGGTCATCAGGCATCCCTGACGCATGCTTTGTGCAGCCTTGACAAGATGCTGCAGGGAGGGATTTATGACCAAATCGGTGGCGGACTGGCCAGGTACAGTACCGACCGGGAATGGCTGGCGCCGCATTTTGAAAAAATGCTGTACGATAATGCCCTGCTGACAGGGGTATTGGCAGAAGCATACCAGTTGACAAGGGAACCGGCTTATGCACGGGCAATTGCGGAAATTGCAGACTTTGTGTCCAGGGAACTGATGCACCCGGGAGGAGGCTTTTATTGCGCCCTGGATGCCGACAGCGAGGGTGTGGAAGGGAAATTTTATACCTGGAGCCTGCAGGAAATCCGGGAAATATTGGGCGCAGACGCAGCTTTGTTTGCCGATTACTATGATGTAACGGAAAAAGGCAACTGGGAACACACCAATATCCTCCGGGTCCTGCAAAAACCGGCTGATTTTGCGGCGGAGAAAGGATTAACGGAAGCATCGCTGCAGGCGTTGCTGGCATCCTGCCGCCGTAAATTGTTTGAACAACGCAGTAAACGGGTAAGGCCCCAGTTGGATGATAAGATATTACTTGGTTGGAATGCCCTGATGATCACCGCTTGCTGCAAGGCTTATGCGGCATTGGGAGAAGAACGGTACCGGCAAACTGCCCTGGCAGCTTATGCCTTTCTGCATACAAACCTGCAGGATACCGGTCAGTGGTACCATAGTCATAGCGGCAGCGGGAAAAAAATCCCGGCATTCCTGGATGATTTGGCTTATCTGATTCAGGCGCTGATCCAACTGCAGGAAATAACCGGCGATGGAATTTTTCTACAGGAAGCTTTTGCGTTGACCCGGGAGACGATCGCGCGTTTCAGTGAAGAAGAAACAGGTTTTTTTTATTATACGCCCGAGGGCCAGGAGGATATTATCCTGCGGAAAAAAGAAGTTTATGACGGAGCGGTGCCCAGCGGCAATGCAGTGATGGCTGGCAATCTCCAATATCTATCCCTGGTATGGGATATGCCGGCATGGGCTGAAAGAAGCAGGCACCTCTTGCTTCAGTTGGGGAAGACCATCCATCGCTATCCCGGCTCATTCGGTTACTGGGCCCAGGTATGGGTAAATGAAGTGTATGGTATGCAGGAAATCATACTGACCGGGCAGCATCCGGCCCTTTATTTGCGTCCCATACTGGAAAGATTCCTGCCCAATAAAATTCTGCAGGCTGCGGAAACTAATTCTGTTGATTTCCCGTTATTAAAAGGGAAGGGAGTACCAGGGCCGGGGCCGGTGGCATATTATCTTTGCAGGGATCAGACCTGCCTGGAGCCTTTTTCGTCAGCGGATGCGCTTTTAGCAAAAGTGTAACAAAGTTTGCCGTAATTTGCTTCGTATGACAGTGGTTTAATCCCCTGATTTTTGACAAATCCAGACGTTTTTTGTAGTAAACAAAATCTAATCTTGTAGTAACTGAAGCAGATTTACCTGAATTATCAAATTTATTGGTAACTAAAAGGCAAATTCGGCCTAACTGCCGATGTAACACTTATATTTGTCACTGTCATAAAATCCGTTTGAAACAATGAAAGGGTACTTGAGAACCGTTATGCTGGCCACTTGTTGCCTGAGCCTGGGTTCTTGTTTTTTGAAGAAGAACGCCAAGTCAAAAGGATTGCCTGATGACGGTCAGTTGCATGGCGTGGCGCCTACGGCATACAAGAGCATGAATCCTCCGCGGAACATGGTATATATCCCACCGGGAACATTTCACATGGGGCCCAGTGATGAGGATATCACTTACGATCATATTACCCGTAACCGCCAGGTTTCTATACCGGGTTTCTGGATGGATGCCACTGAAATTACCAACAATGATTATCGCCAGTTCGTGAACTGGGTGCGGGATTCCCTTGCTTTCAAAATACTCTTCGGACAGGGAATCAATAAAACCGATGATACCACGGCGGTTGACTGGAAAAAAGTAGCCACTATCAAGTGGGACAGAAGCACCATTGAAAAACTGAATGAACTGAACCTGGCACCGGATAACCGGATTTATGGTAAGCCTGAGATTGACCCGGACAAAATCATGTACCGGATTGAATACTTTGACCTGACTGCTGCAGCGAAGCGGGAAAACGCCGGACTGCCCCGCAGTAATTTCATCCGCCGGTATGACCAGAAAGTGTACCCGGATACCCTGGTGTGGATGCGCGACTTTTCCTATTCTTACAATGAACCCATGACGAAGCGGTATTATTCCCATCCGGCCTATGGTAATTATCCGGTGGTAGGGGTGAACTGGAAACAGGCGGTTGCTTTTTGTCATTGGAGAACACATATCCAGAACTCTTATCTGGAGCGGAAGAAAATCGCCATTGACGGAGATTACCGTTTGCCCAGTGAGGCGGAATGGGAATATGCAGCACGGGGCGGTCTTACCAATTCCATGTTCCCCTGGGGAAGTCCTTACCTGCGAAACAAAAAAGGATGCCTCCTGGCAAACTTCAAGCCGGGAAGGGGTAATTATGCGGAAGATGGCGGTTTCTATACTGTTCCTGCCGATGCTTACTGGCCCAATCAATACGGGCTCTATAACATGGCGGGCAATGTAGCGGAGTGGACCGGATCCTATTTCTATGAAGGCGCTTATAATTTCATGTCCGACATGAGTCCTGATATCCGTTATGAAGCCAAAGATTCTGATCCCCCCCGGGAAAAGAGAAAGGTTGTTCGTGGCGGAAGCTGGAAAGATGTATCCTACTTCCTCCAGGTGGGTACGCGCAACTATGAATACCAGGATACTGCCAAGTCGTATATCGGCTTCCGTTGTGTCATGGATCTGTCCCCCAGGATGAAAAAATAATTCCCGAGCATACCCATTGATAAAATAAATACTGAAATGCCGGTCTGAAAAACAGCAAAACAGCCCGGGCCATCCTAAAAAAATAATAACATGGCAGCTGCAAGTCCCCCCAAAATTTCAAAATGGTTTGATGTATTTGTATCCATTGCTGCGGCGGTGGTTATTTATGGCGCCCTTCAAAAACTGCTGCATACCGCTATTGCAGATTATATGCTGAAAGTGGGTCTGACAGTTGAAGCAACCATTTTCCTCGGATATGGTGTACTATACCTGATCTATCCGGCCATCGATGACCATGAAGTGCATATACCCGGTGCCAAAGTAGATAAAGGCAACCCGGCCCTGGCCAGCCTGGATAAGATGCTGACGGATGCCAATATCAACCAGGATACACTTTCCAAACTCAGTGCGGGTTTTGATCGTCTCACAACCTCTGTTAACCAGATAGCTGATATCAGTGAAGTAGCCAAAGCAAGTGAGGAGTTTACGGAAAAAACCCGCGAAGCTACCATCATTATGTCGGGCATGAAGGACGCTGTTGCCAGTGCCACCCATGGACTGGCCGGATTTCACGGCGCTTCTGAAAGCTCCAAACAATTCCATGAGCAAATGCAGTCACTCAATAAGAATCTTGCATCCCTGAACACCATCTATGAACTGGAACTACAGGATGGCAATAACCACCTGAAAGCACTGAACCAGTTTTATGGGCAGTTGTCAAAAGCTTCTGCTGCCATGGCCAATAGCGCAGATGATGCCATCAAGGCCAAAGAGCAGATTGCCGAACTCGCAAATAACCTGGGTAAACTGAACCAACTGTACGGAAATATGCTAAGCGCTATGCAAGGCCGATAAAACCAACGGAAACCCCCATTGCAAAGAACAGAAAAACGTTAAGACAGCATGTCACTACCCAAAGAGCCGCGGCAGAAGATGATCAACATCATGTACCTGGTGCTAACCGCACTACTGGCACTGAATGTTTCCGCGGAGATTCTGAACGCATTCAAAACGGTTGACCGCAGCCTGCAGAACGCAAGCGCGATTGCCGAACAAAAGAATGCGGATATTTTTAAATCATTCCAGCGCAAACTGGAGGATCCCAAAACCAAAGAGAAAGCCGAGATATGGATGCCCAGGGCTTTGAAAGCAAAAGAACTGGCGGATAATATGAACCAATACATAGAATCCCTGAAGCATGAACTGAAAGTAGAGTCCGGCCTCAAAACAGAAAACGGCAAAGAATCTTACAAGGAAGACGACCTGGAAGCTTCTACCCGCCTGTTTGTTTCAGATCCGCCGGAAGGCAAGGGCAAGGGCAAGGAATTGTTTGAAAGACTCAAGAAATTCAAGGAGGATCTGCTTGGCATCGACACTTCCATTCGTACCGAAGTAGGGCCCACGCTTCCCCTGGATTTATCCATACCGCCCAGTAATAACCAGGCCAGCAAGGATGACTGGGCTTATGGTTATTTTCACATGACACCTACGGTAGCGAGTATCACGATGCTGAGTAAGTTCCAGAATGATATTCGTAACAGTGAGGCCCAGGTGGTGGAGTTCTGTCATAAAGAGATCGGTGAGGTGGAGATCGTATATGATGCATTCCAGGCCATCGCCCAATCCAATACCCAGTATGCCATGCCCGGGGAGGAACTGGTGATAACCGCCGGAATCGGCGCTTTCAGCAAGGCAGCCAAACCGACCATCACGATTGACGGTGCGCCCGTTGCCTTGAAAGATGACGGATCAGCTGAATATAAAACCACCGTAAGTACGCCCGGTAACTATACCAAGAAAGTGCATATCACTTACTACAAACCGGATGGCACCACCGCTTCTGTTGATAAGGAAGTGAAGTACACCGTAGGCGTTCCTGCCGGACTGGTTGTATCCACCGATAAAACCCGGGTGTTTTACCAGGGCTTGGAAAATCCGCTCAGTATCACCGGCGGCGGTGGCAGCGGGGATGAAAGAGTATCGGTATCGGTAACCGGCAACGGCGTAACATCCCGTAAAGTAGGGCCGGGGCAATATATTGTAGACTGTGATCAATTGGGAACTGCGGTGGTAACTGCCTCCGATGGAAAAAATACCCAGAAGATTACAATACCCGTTAAAAAAGTGCCGGATCCCATCGCTACTGTTGGTGGTAGGGCCGGGGGCACCATTCCTGTCAACCAATTCCGGGTGCAGCGGGGGGTGGCAGCAGAATTGCGGGATTTTGTATTCGATGGCGTGAAATATGATGTGGTTTCCTTTATTCTCTATTGCACCGGTAAAGGATTCGAGGATAATCTTGGTTATGCCGAATGCAGCGGACCTTATTTTTCACCCGAGGCGCAGGCATTACTCAAAAGGGTAGTGGCCGGTACAACAGTAGTAATTGACGAGATCAAAGTAAAAGGCCCTGGTGGTGGTACCAGGAAACTCGATCAAAATATTTCCTTTACGCTTCAATAATGATGTGTATGAAAAAGAGCAGGCTTAAATCCGGTTTTTTGTTGCTGACTGCTTTTGTTGCGGCTGGTAGCGTGCTGCATGCACAAGGCTACCGTTCGCTTGCCGGCAAGCAGAACAAAACGGATACTACTTTTAAACAGGTAGGTTCGGCAGATAGTAACAGTAAGAACCTGGTAACACCTCCGGCTACCCGTCCGGTGACCAGTCAGGCAGTTACCTATCGCTACGATACCACCAATCCAAGCGGTTTTGATGCGAAAAACGAGGTATCACTGCGGAATAATTATGCCGATGACCGGAGTATGGTACGCGACCGTAAACCGCTTCCTTATGAGTACCTGCGTTATGATGATAATTTCCAGAGTGAGATCCTCTGGCTGGAGATTGATGCCCGGGAAAAAATGAACCAGACTTTCCTGTATCCCGGTAAGGATGATAATGGCGACCGCCGTTTTTTCTCCATCCTCCTGAATGCGATTAAGAATGACAGTGTGGTGGCATTTTCTGCCGATAATGACCGTTTCACAACGCCGCTGAGTACGGAGGAAGTGATGCACATGGTTGCTGGCGATTGGGATACGGTGGATGTACCCGATCCCATATCCGGTTCCGTTGAAAAAGTAATCACTAAAAAACCTAAATTCAGCCCGGAGTCTGTTTATACTTTCCGGATCAAGGAAGAAGTAATATTCAATAAGCAGGCCAGCCGCATGTTTGTACGCCTCCTGGGCATAGCCCCGATCGCTAAGCAGGTGGTAGGCGGAAAATCGCAGCCCAGGATACTTTTCTGGGTGTACTATCCCGATTTACGGGCATCCCTGGCCAAACAGGATGTTTATAATCCCAAAAATTTCTCCAGCCGGATGACCTGGGAAGAATTATTCGAAAGCAGGTATTATAATGCCTATATCATCAAAACCAGTGCCGACAACCCCGGCGATAAATACCTGAGCGGCCTGATTAAAGACCCGCTTTTCCGACTGCTGGAAGGAGAAAATATCAAAACCCGCATTTTCAATTACGAACAGGATCTCTGGCAGTATTAAAATTATTTATTATACACAATCAAAAAAGAGACCTTTTATAGGTCTCTTTTAGTATTTATACTACAAGCTATAAATAATTTATGGGTATTTATTTGGTAATATCATTACACTTCCTATCTTTGACTCGGTTTTTCATAGGATATTGGATTTTAAAAACGGGGCTGGATTTTTATCCTGGCCCCTTTTTTATGGTAGTCCGGGACCGGATGAAAAATATTGGACGATTCTCTCCGCTTTTGCTCTTCCTACCACAGTTTCCAGTTCAGCGGCTGATTTTTCCCGGATCCTTTTCACAGACACAAAATGTTGCAGGAGTCTTTCTGCCGTTTGAGGTCCGATACCGGGAATTTCCGATAACTCATTCTTAAACGTTCCTTTTGATCTTTTATTGCGATGAAAAGTGATGCCGAAGCGGTGTACCTCATCCCGGATCCGGCGGATGAGTTTGAGGCCATCACTGTTCCAGGGGAGCTTGAAAGACTCCGAATCTCCGGGAAAGAAAATTTCTTCCTCATTTTTGGCCAGGCCTACAACAGTCACCTGTTGCTGTATACCCAGTTTTCGGATACTCTCCATCGCCGCACTTAGCTGTCCTTTTCCCCCATCAATGATGATCAGTTGCGGCAGGGGGGCTTCTTCCTCCAATAATCTTTTGTACCTGCGATATATCACTTCGGTCATTGTGGCAAAATCATTGTTACCGGTTACGGTCTTTACATGAAACCGGCGATAGTCGTTTTTACTGGGTAATCCATCTTTAAAACAAACCATGGCTGATACCGGATAAGCACCTTGCAGATGGGAGTTATCAAAACATTCAATGTGCAGGGGAGGTTCCGGCAGGTGTAAATGGGTTTGCAGTTCGTATAAAACTTTCTTTTTCTCCAGGTCGGTTTTGCCCTCGAGGTGCAGGATCCTTTTCCTTTGCAGTTCCTCCCGGAAATAATTGACATTTTTAAGGGAGAGATCCAGGAGTTTCCGGCGATCGCCGCCTTTTGGTATCACAAACTGCAGTCCGGTATCCGGGTACTCCGGTAAAAACGGGACGACTACTTCGGTTGCAAGGCTGTTAAAGGATTCCCGTAAGCGGACAATGGCAAATCCGAGTATCTCTTCATCTGATTCGTCCAGTCTGGTTTCCAGCGGAACGGTATGTGTTTGCACAATGGTTCCGTTCTGTACCATGAGGTAGTTAACATAGGCCCAGTTATCTTCCCGCAGTAGTGAAAACACGTCAATATTGTTGAGGTGGCTGCTTACTACAACCGAGCGCGCCCGGTAGGATTCCAGGTGTTCAATTTTTTTTCGCAGTGCTTCCGCTTTCTCGAAATGCAGTTCCTCCGCCATCTTCTGCATATCCGATCGCAAGTGTTGTATCACCGATCCCAGGTTACCGCGCAGTATATTCCTTACCTGGTTCAGGCCTTCCGCATAATCTGTGGCATCCTGCAAACCCTCACAGGGTCCCTTGCAGTTACCGAGATGGTATTCCAGGCAAACCTTGTATTTCCCTTTTTGGATCTGCTGGTCGGAGAGATTCAATTTGCAGGTGCGCAAGGGGATATACTGACGGATAAAAGCCAGGAGTTCCCGCACCTTGCCGGCTGAAGTGAAGGGGCCGAGGTATTCAGAACCGTCTGCAATTTTTTTTCGGGTGAGGAACACCCGGGGAAAGGGCTCTTTCCGTATGACGATATAGGGATAGGTTTTGTCGTCTTTGAGATTGATATTATACTTGGGCTGGTACTCCTTGATCAATGCATTTTCGAGCAGGAAAGCATCCTGTTCGGAGTCTACAATGGTGAACTCAATCCGGTGTATCTTTTGAACCAGTTCATGCGTTTTATAGCTGGTAAAGGTTTTGGAGAAGTAGGAACCAATGCGTTTGCGCAATTCCTTGGCCTTGCCAACATACAACAATTGCCCGCCGGCATCGAAATATTTATAAATACCCGGCTGCAGGGGGATGGTATGAGATAGCTGTTGAAATTCGGCGCTGGTCATGGTATTTTATTTCATTCGAATGGCCAGTGTACTGACTGGAGTTCCGTATGCAGGGAATGATCCGGCCAGGTTTTTTCAAGGTTAATTTCAAATGCGGTACCGGCTTTCCAACTGCATTGTTCTCTTACCAGGGTATCATTTACCGCATATACGGAACGGATAAAAACGCGTTTTACCTGCTGGGTCGACTGGTCCAGCAGGATGTCTTCCTGCTGCACGCTTGATTGAGAATTGCCAAGGGGAGAATAATTGATGGTAATACTGGCTGTGCCCAGGTCTTCAAATACTGATTCCCGGTACCTGGACTGGGCCGTATCGGGAATTGCCCGGTCCACTAAAATCTGAAAGAAGGCCTGTAAAGCTTCACGGCTTAATGGCAGAGAATCCTTGTGTCCGTCCTTTGTCCGGATCAGGTAAGCACGTGGTTTGCCAGCCGCAATATGCCGGGCCTGCTCCTGGAAATAAGCTTTCAGGGGATAAAAACGGGCTGAATCAGCCAGGGATGTTTTTTTCACGGCCGGCGCTTTTCCACCGCAACCGTGGAGGGCGAAAGCCAGGATACAAAATAGAAACAGGCAGCGGCATTTCATCCGGCAAAATTAAATCAAAGCAACTTGTCCGGAGTGATTATCGTATCTGGCGGGTGAAGCCAAGGCGTATACCATAATCCAGCAGATGTTCCTTGATTGGATAGGAATTGGAATAGGTAGGCAGGTGTTGGTAACGGATCTGCGGACCTACCTGCCAGGAGTTAAGGCCATCCGTATAGCTGAGATTCAGTCCGAGGCTGGTATTGAGATTCCATTTACGGATGAAATCATTGCCTGAAGTATAGTGTTTGTAATCTGTTGACAGGATATACGTATCGTTGTTGATCGTAAAGGTAGGTTGCACGGAAGCTTCTGCATTGATACCAAAACGTTTACCCTGTATCATATCCCACTGCACTCCAAGCGGAATGGCTAACTGATAAAGCTTATTATCAAGCTGGGTTTTGCGAACACCTGCCGTATTGTTATACTGGGAGAAGAAACTGACAGTTTCCACACCCCTGTAATTAATCAGGGAAACCGTGGCAATATCGGTGGTGGGAGACTGGAAGGTTTCAATATAATACTGGCGGATATTGAGTTGTAAGCCGGTTTTGAATTTCAGGCGGTCGGTTATTTTGTACAGGATCGCAAAGCCTGCTTCAAGTCCTAGCGCGGGGTGGTGTTGTACGACCTGGTTTACATTGTTATTATTGATCGGCACCGTATTATTTGTGGCAATGGCAGCAGACTGAACCACTTCTTTTACTTTGGCATCAGAGAGGCTCCGGTAACTATTGGAAGGGGTTACATAAACCTGGAAACCTAGTTTGGTATTTTGCTGCCGGTTACTGTTATGCACAGGCAGGAAGCCGAATTCTTTCAGGAAGGCATCTGTGAAATTACGGTGTGACTGGTTCCCGGAAAATTCATCATCGGAAGCCTGTAAGCGGATAAAATTGCTGGCTGCAGTTTGCGTGTTTGCATTATTTTCCGGGCCAGTGCTGACAGTTTCAGTTGCTTTTGTTTCCATGAGGGCCGGGGCTGTTGCAATCACCGGTTGATGCGGGACTGACTGGCTGATCAGCTTATGCGATTCGGGAGCAACCGTTTCTTTTGTCAATGTTTTCACCAGATCCGGAACGGGCAGGGAAGCAGGGCTAACCGGTTTTTCCAGAACAGCAAAAGCGTTGGCAGTCAGTTGCTGCGGTGCCATTTGTTCGAGATAGCCGGATGGCTCACTAATCATAGCGGCAGTCTTCCGCATCGGTGCTTTAACCGGATTGGGTTGGGAAAGATTCTGAACCAAGGCCTTGGTGACAGGTAATGGTTTAACCACATATTTAACCGGGTGATTATTCAGCAGGGTGGAGATAGTGAGTGCGGTAATGATAAACAGTGAAATAAAAGTAAGCGCCGGCCAGGCCCGATACCCATGTAGTTCCGTGCGGATACTCTTCCAGATATGATCGGAAGGGTACATCCGGTGCTGTTTTACTTCATTCTGTAAAAAGCGCTCAAACTCGTCTGGGTACAATTCGTTATCCATATATGAACACAATCAACACTACCTGCTTTTTATTGCTGCCAGCCAGTTGAAATCCTCCTTCGGTTTTTCGATGATCTTTTTTCTGATCAGGATCATCTCCAGCATGGCTTTTGACCGGGTGTACTGGCTCCGGCTGGTACTTTCCTCAATATCCAGCATCTCCCCGATTTCTTTGTGACTGTATCCTTCCAGTGCATACAGGATGAGTACGGTACGATAGCCCAGCGGTAACAGTCGGATACATTCTATGATCTGCCTTGCCTGCATGAT
>CAZAOR010000234.1:0-2687 GCA_964486805.1 uncultured Sediminibacterium sp.
ACGGCGTGATTTTCTTCATACATGGCGATGGCTCCTTCCGTGTCGCCAATGAAACGAACATTGCCTTTTTGCAAAACCAACCCTGAATTGCACACCCTTCCTATATGTTCCATATTGTGGCTTACAAAAATGACGGCGCAACGTTCGCGCAATTGGTCAATCCGGTTATAGCACTTGGAACGGAACGCCGCGTCGCCGACCGCCAGCACTTCATCAATTAATAACACGTCCGGTTCCAGTGCGGTGGCGACGGCAAACCCCAGTCGCACCTGCATGCCGGAACTGTAACCCTGCACCGGTGCGTCTATGAATTCGCGCACGTCGGCAAAATCAATGATTTCCTCTAGCTTTGCGTCGATCTCTTTCTTCTTCAACCCCAGCACTGATCCATTCACGTAAATATTTTCCCGCCCAGTGAGAATGGGGTTGAACCCCGCGCCTAGGGCAATTAACGCACCCACGCGTCCGCGTATTTCAATGCGTCCATGGTCAGGTTTGAACAAGCCATTCAGCATTTTCAGCAATGTCGTCTTGCCTGCGCCATTGCGACCAATCAGTCCAAGACATTCACCCCGGCGAAGTTCAAAGGAAACATTATTCACCGCCCAAAATTCATCTGGTCGAAGATTGGCAGTTGATTGTTCGTTTTGCTTTCGTCCAAATGGGTTGAGTTCGCCGGCAATATCTCTCACGCCATACCATAGCGAGCGTTTGAGATCGCGGCAAAATTTTTTTGAGACGCCTTCGGCTTTGATTAAAATTTCGCCAGCCATGTTAGTTTCCAATTCGCGCGATTACATGAGGAAGCGCCAGACGATAAATCATCCAGCCAATAAATAAGAATATTAGAGTTGCGCCAGAAACAAAGAAAAAAGCTTCCATCGGCCCGCCGACACCCGTCGTTAACCAGTTTCGTGTCACCACTACCAGCGGCGATAAAGGATTCCACTGGACCACCGACGCGATAATCCCATGCGTCGGCGGCGGATAAATAACCGGCGTCAGAAACATTAGAAACATGGTGAATACGGGAATAATCATTTGCACATCTAAGTAAAGCAATCCAAATGGCGTCAATAATATGCCCAACATAGTGCCCAACAAAATCAGGGCAAAAACACCTACAGGAAATAGAAACGCAGTTAATGGCGGCGTTAGATGAAACCAAAAAAAGATCCCGACCAATAACACCAATCGTATTAAAAAGCCAAAAACTGTCTGCCCGACCCCCGACAAAATGATGGCTTCACGCGGTAAATTTATCTTGGCGAGCATGGCTTTAGAATTGGTTACTGTCTTCAGCGGGTTGTTTAAGGCATCTACAAATACTTGCCAGATAATAGTGCCGATCATGGCATAAGCCGCGTATGGAATGCTTGTTTCCTTGATAGCCACAACACCTTGAGAGTTGAGAAGAATGAACGGCAAACTGGCCAGCATGGGGGGAACAAACGCCCAAACATAACCGAACATGCTTTGTCGATATTGGGCGCTGACATCGCGCACGAACAGCCGCCATGCCAATTCACGCGACGCAATTAAATCTTGGAACATCGCCTGAATTAATTGTTTTGGGTGGCGTAGTGATGATTCCGGTAAATACACTGTAACCGGCAGTTTAGTCATGGATGAGATCATTTGTTCAAATAATTTGATTCTATTCTCCCAATAATTTCAATATCAGCGGCAGCGCACGGCGGCCTTTGCGCGCCCAACCATCCAGCTTTTTGATTCGCGCGCCAACGTGCTTGCGTTCGTCGCCGGATAATTTTTGCGCTTCCACCGCGATGCGTTCCAACCGCGCCGCGCTGTCGTCAAAATAAATCGCCATTTGCTTGCGCAAAAAACTTCCGGCCAGCCGGCGCAGTTCTACCACCGCTTCATAGTGCGTTCGCCGGTCGCCGCCCACATAAACCGTCCGCACCGCGCCCAAGTCCTGCAAATATTTCAGGCCTTGGCTGGCCGAGCCTTTGCTCAAGCGCAGGCGCGCGATGAAATCGTCCATCGGCAGCGGACGTGGCGAAGCAAAGAGCAATCCATAAATTTCCGCGACGGAACGGGGCTGGCCGAGCGCGCGGGAAAATTGCACGAACAGATGAATCGTTTCAACTTCGACCGGCGTCAGCGATGGACGACGGTCCGGTGCGGAAGCCGTTTCGATTTGTGAATCCAATCCGTTCATTTCAGGGCATTTTACCCTTCTGTCTATTTTGTTCAATAAAAAATGAACAAAATGTCTATTCCGGCTTCCGGTTGAAGACGATTTTGTTCTTGCTGTTAAATCGCGCGGTGATATTGTTCACTCATGCCCGTGAATGCACATGTCGAAAATCTGCCAAAACTATGGCGATTTTTGTCGCGGGCAAGCCATCCCATGGCGTGCGAGCGCTTGAATGGGAGCGCCTTTGTTATGGCGCGGCAAATGAGTATTGCTTGCCGGCGCATCTGAATTTCTTGCCTAACAAGCTCTAATTCCTTGTTACAATGCTAACGGTAATTCAAAATCCATGCAAACTACCAGACCATGCAGTCATTACCGTGATCTGACGCGCGCGAAGTTATTATTATGGAGGGTCATTGTGGTGTTGGTCATGTTGGGTTGGTTCCGTTCCCGGTTGGCCGCTCAGGATACAAATCTATCGAATACGGTCTGGTCATCGGACGGTTGGCCGGCCAGCGGAACGTTC
>CAZAOR010000235.1:0-8055 GCA_964486805.1 uncultured Sediminibacterium sp.
GACCAAGCCTAGTGGTACCGGCATTCTCTCTACCGCCCAGAAGAGAGGCGTATTGCAGCCCGAGCATACCGAGGATTGGTACCGGCAACTCACGGCACTCAATGATGCCGGCCTGGAATTGGGCAAGCTTGCGGCCGTACATGCCATGACCGATGTAACCGGATTTGGTTTGCTGGGCCACCTTATTGAAATGGCAAACGGCAGCGGTCTGCATGCGCAACTGCAGTATCATGCCATACCGGTACTCGCAGCAGCCCGGACTTACCTGCCACAACGCATTGTTCCCGATGCCACTTACCGGAACTGGAATGCTTACCAGGCAGCAACCGGCTTTGCAAAAGAAGTCCCCGTCATGGAGGCATTTACCCTGTTACCAGATCCCCAAACAAACGGGGGGCTGCTGATAGCAGCTGACCCGGCAGGCCGGGAGGCAGTTGAAGCGGTACTGCACAAAGCAGGGTTAGCCGAGTTTGCCTGCCCCATCGGAATTCTGGAAGCCAGCGGCGATAAAACCGTTTGGGTCAACCCCTAAACAAGGGAATCAATCCTGGCGGCAAGGTCCCGGTCTTTTTGTGTAACGATATTCCCGGCATCGTGTGTATTCAGCCATATCTCCACCGTATTCCAAATGTTTGTCCAGCGCGGATGATGGTCCATCTTTTCTGCTGCCAATGCCACCCGCATCATAAATGCAAAAGCAGCTGAGAAGTCTGCAAATACGAATTTCCGGTACAGGGTATTGTTTTCTTCTTTCCACATAGTCATACGATTTGTTTTGTTTTAAAGAGATGGATAACCCGCGGCTAAAACACCATATTGCCCTTGTTCTTTATCTGTTCATTGGTCAGTTCCGCCACCAATTGCACCCCGCTGATACTTCTGACGGCCTGTATGATCCAGTTGCATTTTTCATGATCCACCAGATCCCCCTTCATTAACCATAAAAAATCCATGTGCCGGAACTCCGGCAACAGGTATTCGCCATCAAACTGATTATGATAGAGATAATGGGACAGGAAACTGTTTTCTTCTTTTGACTGGTAAACGGAAAAATAATAACTCCGGTTTTTTCGCCGCAGGTGAATTTCAATATCCGTATTCATGCGGAAATCAAACCCTAAGAGCGTATTCAGTTGCAGACAGAACTGGTAATTGCGCAGCGGGGCTGTGATACCCAGTAACCTGGTATCTGCAAAAAAATCCTCATTCAGTTCTTCAATATTTAAACGCAACTGCATCCGACCAGGTTAAAATACCAGGTGAAAAAGTTTTTCTTCTTTTCCTCGCCTGATTAATACGGTTGTGGCATCGCCTTTTTTAAAATGCCCGAGGGCCTTCATATAACTGCGTATGTCCTGGAAACGGTATTCACCTAACTGCACCACGATATCTCCCGCCTGCAGGCCAATCTTTTCCGCTAATTTACCCGGACTGATGCCATCTATCCGCATTCCTTCGCCACTATAGCTGTAATCCGGCATCACACCCAGGCTTACGGTGAAACTGCGTCTTTCTTCTGCCACCGGATTGGCTGTTTTTTGAAACCGGAATACGCCCAGGGTATCTGCGGTTCCCAACCAATGATAAACGGTTTTTACGATCGCTGCCATCCCGGGGTAATTTACTTTATCCCAGTCATCCGTTGCTTTGTGGTAATCGCTATGGCTGCCGGTAAACAGGAAAAGCACCGGTATTTCCTGCATGTAAAAAGAAGCATGATCGCTGGGCCCGCTGCCGGCGCTGTCGGTATGTATTTTCAAGGGCCCGGGATCGGCTTGCAGCAGGCGAGCCCATTGCGGTGCCGTACCGAATCCCCCCAGTGTTAACGTGCGGGATGTATCATACCTGCCCACCATGTCCATATTGATCATGTAATTGGGGTTTATTTTCCGGGCAGGATGGGCCAGCCAATACTTACTGCCCAGCAAGCCCTGTTCTTCGCCGGAAAAATGCAGGATCAGGTAGTTGTTATGTGCCGGTGATTGTTTTTTCAGCATCCTTGCCAGTTCCAGCAGGGCAGCGGTGCCGCTGGCATTGTCATCCGCACCGTTATGGATCTGGTGCCCGGTATCCAGTGCCGTATGGTCTTCTCCATATCCCAGGTGATCATAATGTGCGCCCAGTATCACCGTAGTGGCAGCTCCATTATCGATCCAGGCTGCAAGGTTATGGGCAATGCGGGTATGCGGGTCAAACACTAGCCGGATCTGCAGATCATAACTGGCCGTATTGTCTGCAAAATATTGGCGCATGGCCTTCCGGGTAATATATAAAACAGGAATCGATGCCGGGGCCGCGGTATCAAACTTGTTGAACGCGATATTATCTACCAAAGTACTGCTGTTATACAGCAGGAGGGCCGTTGCCCCTTTCGCTGCTGACCGGATGGCTGCTTCCCGGAGATTGGCAAGTATATCGAAATGGGGATTATTGTGATTGGCTTCCAAGCTATCCTTCACATCCATAAACCAGGGTTGGCCTGGTTCACTCATCACCATTGCGGCAGTACCTGCGGCCTGCTGCTGTGCGCTGAATGAAAGCGGGATATAGTCTGTTTCCGGAGCCAGCACCTGGTCCCCTACTTTGAAACTGCTTCGCTGATAGCTTCTTCCCTCATCTATCGGGAATGCCTGTTCATATCCATTATTACCGGCCGGTGTTAATCCGATCTCGCGGTATTCCTGCTCAATATATTGCATGGCCAGCCGTTCACCTGCCGTACCTGAGCGCCTGCCTTCCAATGAATCACTGGCCAGGTATCGAACATGCGCTTGCAACCGGCTTACCAGTGCTTGTGTGGCCTGCGCTTCCATTTTCCTGATTTTACGCTTGCTTTGGGCAGGTAAAAAACCGGGCAATACCATCAGGCAGAAAAACAGGAATCTCATACAGGAATTTGCTGCAAAAATACAGGTAAACCATGGCCTTGCCGGGGAATTTCAACTGCCGGAACCCGGGTTTTTAATTACCGATCTCGTAACCCCCTGCCTTTCTTTGCCGGTAGTTTTGCATTCATCTTCAGTATTGGCAAAAACAGCCATCCATATCGCCCTGGTCGGGAATCCCAATAGCGGGAAAACCTCCTTGTTCAACGCCCTTACCGGGCTGAACCAGAAAGTGGGCAATTTTCCGGGTGTAACGGTTGATAAAAAAACAGGGCGGTTTTCCCTGGAAGAAGGGATGCCGGCAGAACTGATTGACCTGCCCGGCACCTACAGTCTTTATCCCCGGCGCTCGGATGAATGGGTGGCCTATAAAGTGCTGATGGGCGCCGATGCCGATATACAGCCCGACCTGGTACTGCTGGTAGCCGATGCCAGTAACCTCAAACGGAACCTGCTTTTCTGCAGCCAGATCATCGACCTGAAAATTCCCGTCGTGATGGCCCTGACCATGAACGATATCGCTGCAAAAAAAGATATCCGGATTGATATCGGCGGTTTACAGGCAGAATTGGGAATTCCGGTGGTTGCCGTGAACCCCAGGAAAAACAGAGGGCTGAACGAACTGAAAAAAGCACTGGCACAATTGGCTAAAATACCGGCCGGTTTACCTGCCAGACCGTTCATGGATACCCGCAAACTGGCGCCGGGTCCGGTGGATGCGGTTCGGGAACTTTTTCCCCAGCTCAGCGATTATGCCGGTATCCACTATCTCATCAACCACGAAAATTTTCCGCTTCCCGATACCCTGCAGGAGCAGGTGGAAAAGATTGAAACCGACCATGGTTTCAATCCCACCAAAACCCAGGCAGAAGAAATATTACAGCGTTATACCCGTATCCGCCAGATCATGCAGCAGCATGTAGTGGAACCAGGCCCCCTGGAGAAAAAGCTGTTCACGGATAAACTGGACCATCTTTTATTGCATCGCACCTGGGGTTATGTGATCCTGCTCGCGGTCCTGTTCCTCCTGTTCCAGAGTATCTTCTGGCTGGCGCGTTTTCCCATGGATGGGATCGAATGGATCTTCCAGGGCATTGAAAAATGGCTGAACCAGTCCCTGCCCAATGCCTGGTGGAGCGATCTTTTGGTGAATGGACTGGTTGCCGGGCTCAGCGGGATCCTTGTTTTTATTCCGCAGATCATGATCCTGTTCGGACTGATCACCGTACTGGAAGATACCGGCTATATGGCCCGGATCAGTTTCCTGAGCGATCGCCTGATGCGCAAAGCGGGCCTGAATGGCAAAAGCGTAATGCCCATGATCAGCGGGTTTGCCTGTGCCGTTCACGCCATCATGTCGGCCAGGAATATTGAAAACCGGAAAGAACGACTCCTCACCATCCTGGTTACCCCACTGATGAGTTGCAGTGCGCGATTACCTGTTTATACCATCCTGATTTCCCTGGTGGTGGATGACAAATATTATTTCGGTTTCCTGAGTATCCAGGGACTGGTGATGATGGCCCTCTATGCCATGGGTACAGTGATGGCGCTGATTGTAAGCTATGTGATGAAATGGGTGATTCGGATCAAAGAGAAAAGTTTCTTCATCCTGGAACTGCCTATTTACCGAAGTCCGCGCTGGAAAAATGTCGGCATTACCATGGTTGAAAAAGCCCGGATTTTTGTTTTCGATGCCGGCAAGGTGATCATGGTGATCAGCCTCCTGCTTTGGTTCCTGAGTTCGTACGGACCCGGCCAGCGGATGCAGCAGGTGACAAGCCGCTATGAAACACTGATTGCACAATATCCGGCATCTGCCGATTCCCTGAAACGGCATGCAGCTTCCGAGAAATTGATGAACTCCTATGCCGGTATCCTCGGCAAAACCATTGAACCGGTAATCAGGCCGCTGGGGTTCGACTGGAAGATCGGCATCGCCCTTATCACTTCCTTTGCTGCCAGAGAGGTTTTTGTGGGTACGATGGCCACGCTTTACAGCGTGGGAGAAACGGATGATAGTTCGCTCCGGCAAAAAATGGAAGCCGCCCGGCGAGCCGATGGCACTAAGGTTTATACCTTACCCGCCGCTTTTTCCCTGATGATTTTTTATGTGTTTGCCATGCAATGCATGAGTACCCTGGCCGTGGTGCGGCGGGAAACCAAATCCTGGAAATGGCCGGTTTTCCAGTTTGTGTACATGACCGGGCTGGCTTACCTGATGAGCTTCTGCGTATTTCAGCTATTCGCTTAAAAAGGAAATGGTCAACAGCGCATTTTGCAGGCGCTATTGACCATTTACATTTATTTATTTGATCAATTCTTTTTTTCCATAAATCTACTTACCGGTTCATGGAGGCCAGGAACTCTTCGTTGTCTTTGGTGCCGCGCATGCGTTTGAGCAGTTCGGTCATGGCTTCTTCGGTATTCATATCGTTGATATAGAGGCGCAGGATATTCATGCGCTGCAGCACTTCTTTATCCAGTAACAGATCATCCCGCCTGGTGGAAGAACCCACGAGGTCGATTGCCGGGAAGATGCGTTTGTTGGCAAGGCGGCGGTCTAATTGCAATTCCATATTACCGGTACCCTTGAATTCTTCAAAGATCACTTCATCCATTTTACTGCCGGTTTCAATCAGGGCTGTTGCCAGGATGGTGAGCGAACCGCCGTGTTCAATTTTACGGGCTGCGCCGAAGAACTGCTTGGGCTTCTGCATGGCATTGGCTTCCACACCGCCGGATAAAACCTTACCGGAGGCAGGCGCTACGGTATTGTGGGCGCGGGCCAGGCGGGTAATGGAGTCCAGGAGGATGACCACATCGTGTCCGCATTCAACCAGTCGCTTGGCTTTTTGCAGGGCAATGGTGGAAACCTTCACGTGTTTTTCAGCCGGTTCATCAAAAGTGGATGCGATCACTTCAGCACGCACACTTCTTTCCATATCGGTAACTTCCTCAGGGCGTTCATCGATCAAGACCACCATCAGATAACATTCCGGGTGATTGGCAGCAATAGCATTGGCCACTTCTTTCAGCAACATGGTTTTACCCACTTTGGGTTGGGCCACGATCAGTCCGCGCTGTCCCTTGCCGATGGGCGTAAACAGGTCCATGATGCGGGTGCTGTAATTATTGGAAGTAGTAAACAGGTTCAGTTTTTCGAAAGGGAACAGGGGGGTCAGGTAATCAAAGGGAACCCGGTCACGCACTTCATCGGGGCGTTTGCCATTGATGGCATCCACTTTCAGGAGTGCGAAATATTTTTCCCCTTCTTTCGGCGGGCGACCAGCGCCCTGTACCGTATCCCCGGTTTTCAATCCAAACAGCTTGATCTGGGAGGGGGATACATATACATCATCCGGGGAGGACAGGTAATTATAATCGGAGGAACGCAGAAAGCCATAGCCGTCGGGCATCATTTCCAGTACCCCTTCACCCAGGATCACCCCTTCGAATTCAATATTGAAAGCCGGTTCTTTCCGGTTGGATTGTTTGGGGTTTGGAGAACCCGTAGCAGCTCCGTTCTCGCTGCCGTTTTCAGCTTCCTCGCCGGCTTCGGCCTGGGGCAGATCGGCAGATGTTGCTGTTTCTGCTGTTTCGGATATGTGCGTCCTGGCCGATGAAGCAGGTTTGGCTGATTTACGGGCTGTTTTTTTAGCGGGTCTTTCCGCCACAGGCGCTTCCTGCATCACTTCGGCTTCTTCGGTGCCGTTGGTAGTTTTCAAGGTAACCGGCTTGCGTGGCCGGCCCGCTTTTTTCGGGGATTCTTCTTTCACTTCACTGGCTTTAATAGCCTGGCTGTCAAGGATTCGGTAGATGAGCTGCTGTTTATCCAGTTTTTTTACACCGGAAATGTTCAGTTGCTCAGCAATATCCAGTAACTCAGGCAAGAGCATGTCGTTTAACTGCAAAATGTCGTACATAAAAACTAAAGTCTGTTAATAGGGGTCAAATTGTCAAAAGTTCATATCCAGTCTAAGAGAGTCGGGACTCAGAACGGGTGGTATATATTTGATTGAATGGAAGAGAGAAACAGGTTATGTCGGGGTAACGAAAGTAGACGAACCGGTTTGTTTCCAGTGCAATGATAAGCCCATTTTTTCAAAATCAGCAAAAAAAATCCGGTTTTTAAGCCGAACGGGGGCCATGTACGCTGTTGGCAGGCGTGTTTGGTTATCTTTGCGACCTGCTTTTCCCGGCTAAGGGAAGGATTAATGGAAGTATATGTTTAATAAGAGAATCAAGGTAAAAACCCTGTTACAAACAGGGGAAGAAGGTCAGTCGGTAGTTGTGATGGGCTGGGTGCGTACCTTCCGCAATAACCAGTTTATTGCCCTGAATGATGGAAGCACCAACCAGAACCTGCAGGTAGTGGCACCTTTGGGCAGTTTTGAAGATTCCCTGCTTAAGCGCATCACCACGGGTGCATCGCTGCGGGTAGCCGGAACGGTAGTTGCCTCACCGGGTAAGGGACAGGCCTGGGAACTAAAAGCAACAGATATTACGGTATTGGGCGACAGTGATGCGGAAAAATACCCCCTGCAACCCAAGAAACACAGCCTGGAATTTTTACGGGAGATTGCCCACCTGCGTTTTCGTACCAATACTTTCGGTTCGGTATTCCGTATCCGGCATGCGCTGGCATTTGCCGTTCACCAGTTCTTTCATGATAGAGGGTTCATTTACCTGCATACGCCGGTGATCACCTCCAGTGATGCGGAAGGGGCCGGGGAGATGTTCCGGGTCACCACCCTGCCGATGGAGAATCCCCCGCGCAGGGAAGATGGTACTATTGATTACAAAGAAGATTTTTTTGGCAAGGGTACCAACCTGACGGTAAGCGGTCAGTTGGAAGGCGAGTTAGGCGCCATGGCATTCAGTGAGATCTACACTTTTGGCCCCACTTTCCGGGCGGAGAACTCCAATACGGCGCGGCACCTGGCCGAGTTCTGGATGATTGAACCTGAAATGGCTTTTCATGACCTGGAAGACAATATGAACCTGGCGGAGGCTTTTATCAAATACCTGATCGGTTATGTGATGCAGCACCACCGCGATGACCTGGAGTTTTTGGCGCAGCGACTGGCCGATGAGGAAAAACAATTACCGCAGGATAAGCGCAGTGAGTTAGGGCTGATTGAAAAACTGGAGTTTGTACTGAACAACG
>CAZAOR010000236.1:0-2700 GCA_964486805.1 uncultured Sediminibacterium sp.
GGTAAATCCGGCTTAGTTTGATATGCCGCGACAGGTATAAAAGTCCCGCAATCAACAGGAAATAGAGTGAATAGGCCCACCAGGTTTTCCAGGGAGGCGCTGAAATGGCAATCTGAAGCTTGGCAATACTGTCATTCCATATCAGGTCGCTGTTGGAAGCGCGTACTTTGAACGTGTAGGTACCGGAAGGTAAACTGGTATAAGTCACCGTTCGCAAATAACCTGCCGGTACCCATTTGTCATCAAATCCTTCCAGTTTGTATTCATACTGATTTTTATCGGGTGCGTGATAATCCAGCGCTGCAAAAGAAATACTGATAATATTTTCCCGGTAGGTGAGCGATATTTTAGGCGTCAGGAATACCGCCTCAGTGAGGATGGGTGATCCATTCGCCGGTCGTCCGACTTTTACATCCTGGTTATTGATCCGCAAGCCGGTTATATAAACAGGCGGTTTGTTATGGTTGAGATAAATACTGTCCGGATAAAAATAAGTAACCCCATTAATCCCGCCGAAGAACATCTCTCCGTCTGGTTTCAGGCAGGATGCATTTTCCGAAAATGTGTTAGACGAAATCCCGTCCCGGGTGTCAAAGTTGCGGAATGTATTGCTGTGTATATTGAATTTAGTGATTCCCCTGTTGGTACTCATCCATACATTGTTCTCATTATCTGTTAATACGGCATGGATATAATCATTGGGGAACCCCGGCCTTTGGAAATAAGACCGAATCTTTAACTGACCGGATTCAGCAAACTGCAGGCTATTCAAACCTTGTTGGGTACCAACCCAGACAGTACCATAGCTGTCTTCAGTCAGGGATAGAATGGTATTATTGGATAAGCCGCCGGCGCTGAGGTCGTTTTTCCGGCTGATAACAGCAAAAGCATCTTTTTCCCGGTCATACAAATGCAGGCCGTCATAGGTGCCTACCCATAACCGGTTGCTTTTGTCTACCAGCATACAACTGATCCGGTCGTTTTGAATGGCCCCTTTTACACCAACCTGTTCCGGGTATCTTTTAAAAAGCGGTATCCCGTTTTTATAACCCACCAGCCTGTTAAGGCCGTGTTCCTGGGTGCCTACCCATATGATCTTGCTTTTATCTTCAACGATCGCGGTGATCTTTGGCCCGCTCAGGGTACTATTGTCTGATGGTGACCAGGGGATAACAATCGGGTTGGTCTGCCGGGCATATTGCCTGAAGATAACCAATCCGTTTCCTGTACCCACCCACAGATCTTCTCCGTTTTCAAAAAAAGTATTGATCCGGATCGTATTTAAGCCAAGCGGCTTTGCAATGAATTGTTTCTTATCCGATGAATACGTCAGGCCGCCTCCTTTTGTACCCAGCCAGAGCCCCCCATGCCGGTCTTCATAGACCGCCGTAATATGCGTATTCTGCAACAAAGGCTTGTCTGTCCACTGGTTGGAGATGGTATTGAATTTTTTCCGGTTGGGATCCAGGCTGCACACACCGCCCCCGTCTGTTCCTGCCCAGATAATACCCGTTTTGTCCTGGACGAGTGAAAGAATGATATCGTAGTCCTTGTTATATATATTGACAGGTTTGATCCGGATCGACTCGAAAACTTCTGAACGGGGATCAAACCGGCTTATTCCCCCGCCCCAGGTGCCAACCCATACCGTATGGTTTCTGTCGATCAATATCCGGTAGATATTATCACTCAGCAATCCGTTCCTGCTACTGGCAGCAATGAATTGTTTCCATTCCGATTTTGCATAATCATACAGCAACAGCCCTTTTTTCCAGGTGCCGATATAGAGCAGGTGGGAGGCGGGTAGTACAGCTATAGAAGTTATATCCGGCCCTTCCGGAAACAAATGGACAGGCTCGGGCTTGCCTGTTTTGCTGTTATAACGGAACAAACCCGTAACAGCGCCCACCCAGATATTTCCTTCCCCGTCCTGTGTCAGGGCATTTACAGTCAATTGTCGATCGATAATTGAAAAGCGGCCCTCATGCAGCAGGTAAAGCCCGTGCAGGCAGCCGATATACAGGTTTCCTGCTTTGTCGGTCAGCAGCGACTTGATCTCCTGAATTTTGATCGAGTCAGGCGGATCATAATGTGTAATCGAATCGGATTGCAGGTCATAACTGTTCAATCCTCCCGTCTTATTACCAATCCATAAGGTATGCCCATATTCGGCAATAACTTCCACAGCCTGGTTAGAAAGATTGTTCCTGGAATTGGGATTGGAGCGTATAATATTGAAATCATAACCATTGTATCGGTTGAGCCCGCCACGGGTGCCAAACCACATAAAACCATAACTATCCTGGTGAATAGCTGTAACCTCGTTGTTGATCAGGCCGGATTCAATCGTAATATTGGTTTGGGGGTACGTTTGACCCAATCCCAAAATAGTCACGGTCACCAACAGGCAAACGGTGAACAGCACTCTGAGCGAATGGCTTCGTACGGAAGGGGGTATGAGCAATAGTTCTGGCAAGCAATCAACAGTTTCAAAACCGGGTCTAAGCTATTTACTTTTATAGTAAATTCTGCTGGGTTCCTGTTCTTTGTCAACAAGTTAAACGAATTCGCAGGTTTTACTCATGGAAGTTCCACAAATTGACCGGTTAGCCCCCCTGGAATGAAGAGTCAGGCCCGCATCTGTTTCTGAAATAAGGTCAAATTCGTATACGAACCTACCGTTGACACACCTGACGAATG
>CAZAOR010000237.1:0-11002 GCA_964486805.1 uncultured Sediminibacterium sp.
CAGGGTTTCCACCGATTTCAACAGGTCGTTGGGATGTTTCAGTAATTCCTTCACGGATTGCAACTGGCCGAGTTGCTCGTGGATATAGTTTTCAGCAGCGGCGCCGGCAACTGCTTCCACCCGGCGAACACCGGCAGCTACGGCAGACTCGTGTTTGATATAAAAAGCACCGATTTCACCGGTGTTACCCACATGGGTGCCGCCGCAAAGTTCAATGGAATATTTCGGATCTATGATCACTACCCGCACGGTATCCCCATATTTTTCTCCAAATAAGGCCATCGCGCCCATGGCGATCGCTTCTTCACGCGGCATTTCTTTGATATAGACTGGAATATTTTCCCGGATCTTTTCATTGACGATCTGTTCTGTCTGCCGAATTTCTGCCTCGCTCATTTTGGCAAAATGAGAAAAGTCGAAACGCAGATGATCTGCCTGCACCAGGCTTCCTTTTTGTGCTACATGCGTGCCTAATACTTTACGCAGGGCTGCATGTAAAAGGTGTGTAGCGCTATGGTGGATAGTGATTGCCTTACGCTTATTTCCATCAACCCGGGCAATTGCCGTTTTTTCCAGGTTGGCAGGCAGGGAATCCGTGATATGGATAATTAAGTTGTTTTCTTTCCGGGTATCAGTCACAGGAAGGGGTTCTTCTCCGAAGAACAAAGTGCCGGTATCACCCACTTGTCCGCCACTTTCGGCATAAAACGGCGTGGCTTCCAGCACCAGTTGGTATGCCTGCTTTCCCTTGGTTTTAATACTGCGGTATTTTACCAGCCGGCTTGGTATTTCGAGGCTGTCATAGCCAACAAATTCTGTAAAGCTGTCAGGAACCAAAACGGTCCAGTCTGCGGCATCTACAGCGCTTGCTGCCCGGCTGCGGGTTTTCTGCTCCTGCATGGCTGCTTCAAACCCTGTTTCATCTACTGTTCGATTGTTCTCAGCAGCGATCAGCCGGGTAAGGTCAATCGGGAAACCGAAAGTATCAAAGAGTTCGAAAGCCGCCTTACCTGGTATCTCTGTTTTGGAAGCTGCCAGGATATCATCCATGCGTCCGAGGCCTTTTTCCAGTGTTTTGAGGAAAGCATCTTCCTCTTCTTTTACAACCTTGCTTACAAAGTCCAGTTGCTCTTGCAAGGCTGGGAATACCTGCTCGAATTGTTTGCCGATCACAGGCAATAATTGAAAAAGCAGGGGCTGGTGATAGTCGAGATAGGAGTAATAATACCGTACTGCCCGACGTAATATCCTGCGGATAACATAGCCCGCGCCGGTATTGGAAGGCAGCTGACCATCGGCAATGGTAAAGGCGATGGCGCGGATATGGTCGGCCAGCACGCGGAAAGCAATGTCCTGCCGGCTTTCACTGGCGGTATATTTTTTCCCGGTGATATTTTCTGTGGCCTGCAGGGTGCCCGTAAACACATCGGTGTCGTAATTGCTTTGCTTGCCCTGGATCACCCTCACCAGGCGTTCGAATCCCATGCCTGTATCCACATGTCGGGCGGGGAGGGGTTCCAGTGAGCCGTTTTTGAGGCGATTGAACTGGATGAATACATTATTCCAAATCTCTATTACCTGCGGGTGATCCCGGTTGACCAGGGTTTTTCCATCCACCAGCTTTCTTTCTGCATCCGTACGGCAATCCACGTGAATCTCGGTACAGGGGCCACAGGGACCGGTATCTCCCATTTCCCAGAAATTGTCTTTTTTCTTGCCTAGCAGGATCCGTTCTTCGGATACATATTTTTTCCATTCATCAAAGGCTTCAGCATCTTTTGGAAGGCCTTCTTTCGCATCCCCCTCAAAAATGGTAACATACAGGCGGTCCTTATCCAGTCCATAAACGCTTGTCAGCAGTTCCCAACTCCAGGCAATGGCTTTTTCCTTAAAATAGCCAAGTTCCGGATGTTCTGGATCACCAAAACTCCAGTTGCCCAGCATTTCAAACATGGTATGGTGATAGGTATCTACTCCTACTTCTTCTAGGTCATTGTGTTTACCGCTTACCCGCAGGCATTTCTGGGTATCCGCCACGCAGGGATAGGCGGGTTTCCGGTTACCGAGAAAATAATCTTTGAACTGGTTCATGCCCGCATTGGTGAATAAGAGGCTGGGGTCGTTTTTGACCACAATGGGCGCAGATGGAACAATCTGGTGGCCTTTACCAGCAAAAAAATCCAGGAATTGTTTCCGTATGTCAGCGCTGGTCATCATTTCCGAAAAAATTTTAAACAAAAAGTTAGGGCGTTAGAAACTATCTTTGAACGTATTTAAAGGGCACCAAAGGTAAGGATTTGGGCTTGAATGGATCGGTTGTGGAAAGGCAGGAGCTGACTTGCTGCTGATCAGATTCAAGGCCGCGAACCCGTCATGAAAAAGGTAAAGTACTACTATAATACTCACACGCTTCGCTACGAAAAGCTTGACACCCCCCTGCGGGTGCGCCTGTTGCAGTTTATTGGTTTTCTGGCAGCTTCTATCGTAACCGGCGGTATCATCTTTGCCATTGCCTTCCAATATGTCGATTCTCCCAAGGAAAAGTATTTGCGCCAGAAAAATGAGGACCTGGAAGCCAATTACAATGTTTTTCTTGAGCGGGTTAAACAATTGGAGCTGAAAATGGATGAGATTGAGAACCGGGATAATTCGGTTTACCGTTCCATTTTCGGTGCACAACCTGTTCCCGACAGCGCCCGTATCAAGGATATGGAGAAAAAGAAGGAGGTAAAACTGGTGCAGGGCATGGGAGAATCAGAACTGGTGAGCAGTATTGCCGATCAATTGAATAACCTCTCGCTCCGCACGGCTTACCAGGATAAGTCCTTCGACCTGATCAGTAATCTTGCTAAAAACAAGGAAAAACTGCTGGCCGCCATCCCTTCTATTCAACCCGTGAGCAACAAAAACCTGCGCAGGATAGCATCCGGGTTCGGGTATCGGATTGACCCGATTTATAAAGACCGCAGGGCGCACCTGGGACTGGACTTCAGCGCTCCCCTGGGAACCCCGATCTATGCCACCGCAGATGGAAAGGTCATTGATGCCGGGTATAATACCGGCGGTTTCGGTAACCGGGTAGTGATCAGCCATGGTTTCGGGTATGAAACCTTATACGGCCACATGGTGCGTATCAAGGCAAGGGTTGGGCAGATGGTGAAGCGTGGGGAAGTGATCGGCTATGTTGGCAACTCCGGCAAGAGTACGGCCCCGCACTGTCATTATGAAGTGCATAAAAACGGTATTCCGGTAGATCCGATTTATTATTTCTACAATGATCTCACACCGGCACAGTTCGACAGGATACTGAAACTGGCTACAGCCGGTAACCAGAGTTTCGACTAAGCAGTTTGTATTTCGTGTATTTCTGCCGCATCTTTGTGGTATAATCACCCGCTGATTTTGGAACCCGGCGTTAAAGAATACCTTTTACGGATCGTTAATACCCTGTCCATGGCACTGCTCTGGATGGCGGTGAATTCAACGGCCGGAATCATGTATGGCCTGGCATTTGTACAGGACCATATCCGCATCGGGAACATCCTGTTTTACAGTTGGTTTGTTGTGAGCCTGGTTGCATTTCTCTGGTGGGTGATCCGCCTTTGGCGGAAGCCGCTGCATTTTGATGACCTGGAATAAGCGGGTTTGTTTATTTTCAGGCAGGAAATCAGCCCTATGACAAGGAAAGATGTATCGAAAAGAGTGGTGATTGCAGGTACACTGCTTATCTGGATCATCAAATTCCTGGTGCGCCCCTACCTGATCCTTCCCAATTGGATAAAACCCTTTACGGGTACCGCACCCAATCTGATAGGCGCTTTCCTGCTGCCATTTGGCGCCTGCTGGCTCTTACCCCGCTTTTTCCCGTTGCAAACAAAAACGAACCTGCGCTTTACCTGTGTTTTTGGCCTGCTCCTGGTGATCATCAATGAATACCTGCAGAAAATCCCTTTTTTTGGTCGCACATTCGATTATCTGGATATCCTTTTCTCAGTAGTGGGTGTTTGGGCTGGATACCATGCATTTGGCTTTGTCATGCGGAAGTTCCCGGATATACAAAAAACAGGAACAAAATTGATTGCACCGGCCTTGGCAGGAGAGAAGGGCGCTTCTTCGGTTTAATTACCCTTACTGTCCAGGATCAGGGGCGTTTTACTACCTCCCATTACGATGATTTTGGCATTGGGAGAAGTAACCAGGTTTTTCATTACCTGTATCTGTTCGTACTGTAATTGTTTGTCGCTCAGGCCGGAACTGATGATTTTCTGGTAATCAGCGATACCTTGTGCCTCCACTCTTTTTCTTTCGGCCTCCTGTTTTTCTTTTTGTAAAACGAATTCCATTTTCTGGGCATCCTGCTCAGCTTTTATTTTTTCTTCAATGGAACTTTTGACGGTTGCCGGCAGGGTGATATTGCGCACCAGTAACTGCTCAAGTACCAACCCCCTGAGTTTGAAATCGTCTTCAATACTCTTGAATATCCTGGCCTGGAACAGGTCGCGTTTGGTAGAGTACAAATCCACGGCTGTATAATAAACGGCATTGTCACGTATTTTGGTTCGGGTAAGCGGGCGCACGATCTTGTCGCGGTAATCCAGCCCCGTTTCCCGCACGATTTTCGGTGCTTCGGAGCCAATCACCCGGTAAAGAACTGTGAGATCAATCACCACTTCCAGCCCATCCGCAGTAAGGGCACGGATAGCATCATCGCCTGCTTTGTCGCCTTCATCATGAACACCACTCATGGTATAGTTCTGCGTTTTGATGTCGACGGTCCGTACATCTACCAGGGGATTAACGATATTCAAACCACTGGTCAGAACCTGGTCATCTACTTTGCCGAATAAGGATTTCACGCCTACTTCGCCGGCATCAATCTGTTTGATGCAGGAGGTCACAAAGCCTAAAATAATCAGTGCCAGGGCGCCCAAACGCAAACCATTGGCAAAGCGATGCCATTCTTCTCTTTGTTTTTTCAGGGCGATACCCACGAGGAGGAGTAAAACACCCAATATAATCATTGCCATACAATAAAGGTTATAAATTATCAGTCGCAGGAAATACCTGAATATTACGCTTAACTGCTGTGGTCTGCTATGATCTGCCAGCGCCCATCGATTTTTTTAACCAGCAACGTAAAACTTCCGTGCAGATCCCCGATCTGTCTTTTCAAGAACCAGTTACCGAGAACGAAATAATAATCGGGGGAGAGTTTTTTCAACCGGATGCCTTCGAAATGCAGGATACCCATGGTTTTGGTATCTGGATAATTACGTTGATAGTTTTCAAGGGTTTGCCGGTATCCATAGGTGGGGCCGTTTTTCCCGACAAAGAGGAGGCTGTCGTTGTGCCAATAGCCTTCCATGAATTGCTCGATATTGCCCTGGTTCCAGTAACTGGTCTGGTTGGCTAATAAGGCCCGGATGGCAAGTACATCATTTTTTTGCGCATTTGCATGGGCGGTAACAAAAAACAGCAACAGCAGGTATATTCTCATGTGAACAGATTCCCGAAAAGCTACGCTTTTTTCAGGTATTATTTATGTGCCCGAACGATTTCGCGTTTGCCCTTTGGTCCGGGCAGTTTTTCGACCCGGAAGCCGACGGCCGCCATTGCCTTTCTTACCGTGGTTTTGCTGCAATAAGTAACCAGGACCCCGCCCGGATTGAGGCAGGCATAGAATTTTTCAAATACCGGTTCGTTCCAGAGCTCAGGCTGTATATCTGGTGCAAAAGCATCAAAATAGACCAGGTGCTGCTGTCCGGGTAAAATGGCATCAGCCAAGAAGCAGGCCAATTTGGTCAGGATAAAACAGGGATCGATGGTACTGGGTTTTTCCCAGGGCGACTGGTGCAGCGACAGAAACTCATCCTGGCTGCTCAATAGTACACCGTGGTTCAATGCCGCATATTCTGTTTGGGAAAGCGGGTAGGCTTCCATGCTGGTATAAGTAACAGTTACCTGTGTTTCCCTTGCAGCAAGTAAGGTAAGTAAAGCGTTCAGCCCTGTGCCGAATCCCATTTCCAGGATACGCAAAGCTGTGCCGGGCCATTGACTTACCTGGTAATAAAAGCCAGCCTCCAGAAAAATGTGCCGGCTCTCTGCGAATGCCCCATGATGGCTGTGGTAGGTAACGGGCGTATTTGCCAAAGCAAGGGTATGTGAACCGTCGCCGGTGATCCGTAATTCTCTTTCCATCCTCTGCAAATTAGCTAACTTACCTGCATGGACTATCGGACACATTTGCGGAAAGACAAAAAATTGGCCGCTATCCTGGGTGAGGAAGTACATACATTGCGTCTGCGGAAAAATATTCCCCTTCGTATGATGGCCAGTATCATCAGCCAGCAACTCAGTACCAAAGTGGCAAAGGTGATCTTTCACCGTTTTCTGGAACTTTATGGCGGTAAGGAACCTAAGCCCGCGCAGGTACTGGCAACAGCGCCGGAAAAGCTCCGGGCTATCGGGTTAAGCCGGGCAAAAGTCACTTATGTGCAGGAGGTGGCCAGTTTCTGTATGGAAAACAGGATCACGGATAAGAAATTGCTGGCGATGGAGAATGAAGACATCATTGATCTCCTGGTACAGATCAAAGGGATCGGCAGGTGGTCGGTAGAGATGTTGCTGATGTTTTCACTGGGACGGGAAGATGTGTTTGCCGTAGATGACCTGGGAATACAGCAGGCGATGTGTAAAATTTATAAGATTGATCCTTCGGATAAGAAAGCGATGAAAGCCCGCATGATGCGGATATCGGAGAAATGGAGCCCTTACCGGACCTATGCCTGCATCCACCTCTGGCGATGGAAGGATGTGGTGCCGGACCCCCAAAAATAATCAGGCCGAATTCCTTGCCGCGTTGATAATGCCGAACATACTGCGGGTGATCAGTTTTTCCAGGATTGCTCTGGAAGCTTCATCCGGCTGGGTATTGTGCAGCATGTGAAGGGCATATTGCTGGATTGTGAGCAGGGGCAATACAATACGGTCGCGCATCTGGATAGAAGCCCGTCCGGTTTTGTCTTCCTGCATCAGTTCTGTGGTTCCTGCCAATTCCAGCACCAGGGATACGGTAAGATCAAATTCCTGTTTGATCAGCTCCCATATTTGGCCGTAAGTAGGATCATTTTTAATATACTGGGTTAAAGGAAAGTAGGATTTGAGCATGCTCATCATGCTGTTATCAATCAGTGTGCGAAAAAAAAGTACGTTGCGGAACATGGCTTTGAGGTCATCGAACATGCCACGCTCTTTCATTTCCTGCAAAGCGCTTCCCACACCAAAAAATCCCGGGACATTCTGCTTGAGCTGGCTCCAGCTTCCAACGAAAGGAACCGCCCGCAGGTCTTCAAACCGCAATCCGCCGGCATTGCCCCTTTTGGCTGGCCGGCTGGCAATATTGCTCTTACTGTAATAATCCAGCGGACTGAATTTTTGAAGGTAGGAGAGGAAGAGCGGGTGTTTTTTGAACGACTGGTATTTATCATAGCTGATGCGCCCCAGTTCATCCATCAGGTAACGGTCATGTTGTGATAACTGCATGCGTGTATCCGCAAATAATTCATTGCTCAGGCCGGCACTCAACAATTGTTCCAAGTTAAACTGCGACGATTGGATGGTGCCGAAATTGGAAGTAATGGTCTGGCCCTGAATAGTCAGTTGTATTTCCTCATTCTCAATATGATTGCCCAGGCTGGCATAAAATTTATTGGTTTTGCCGCCGCCTCGGGAAGGCGGGCCGCCACGGCCATCAAAGAATTTTGCACGGATATCATATTTCCGGGAAATAGCCGTCAGGCTTTCCTTGGCCAGGTAAATACTCCAGTTCGCCTGCAGGTAACCGCCATCTTTGGTGCCATCGCTGAAGCCAAGCATGATGGTTTGCTGTTGTTGTCGGAAAGCGAGGTGTTGTTTGTAAACCGGGAGGCAGTAAAGAAACTCCATGATGGTTTCTGCTTCCTGCAAATCGTCAATGGTTTCGAAGAGGGGAACAATGTCTACCGTCAGGGCAGCCGGATCCCAGCCACAAAGCCGGAACAAGGCATACACTTCCATTACATTAACAGCAGACCGGCAGTTGCTGATAATGTAGCGTTGGCAACCGGCTTCGCCATTCATGCCCTGGATATTCCGGATCACATAAATACTTTGCAGGGTATCCTTGGCGATGCCATCCGGTAAGTCGTTGGGGTCAATGACCTGATCGATTGCCAGGAGGGACTGGATCTTTTCATCCTGCGAAAACTGTGCATAGTTATCCGGCAGGATACCCTTCTCTCCGTGACCTGTCAGGTGCGTATGTATTGCTGCCAGCACCTGTGTGTGTATGCGGCTATCCTGCCGTATATCCAGTGATGCGAAATGGGTACCGAATATTTTTACTTTATGAATCAGGCTATCGATGCGTTGCAGGAAGAGCGAATGCTGGTGTTCAATGACGATCCGACGGGTTTCATAGAGTTGCCGGAGTAATTGCTCTTTGGTTATTCGCTGGTTGTCTTTGCCACGGAATACATTTTCATACAGGTCATCCTCCATCTGGTGAATCAGTGTATCGACCCCGGCAAAGGTCAGACGTCGTGCCAGTTTACGTACATCCCGGTAGTAACAAACGATGATGGCGCTCCGTAAGGCCTGCGCTACTTTCCAGGTGGTACCAGCATTTACATAAGGGTTACCGTCACGATCACCGCCAGGCCAGAATCCCAGTTCAATAAAGGGGTTATCGCCATCATACGCATTCTCGAATATCTCACGGTTGATATAGTTGTAGATATTCCCGATGGAATGATAGAGGATATTTTCCAGGTACCACATCAGGTTCACCGCTTCATCATAAGGCGTTGGTTGCTTCTTGTTGAAGAAAGGGGTCAGCCCTAATTGCTGTATATATTGGTTAATGGTGTGGAAATCATTTTTACTGATGGCTTCACTCATATCATGAATAATGCCGAGCACACTGCCCGGATAGAACTGGGTAGGATGTGCGGTCAGAACCACCCGCACTTTGAAACGGCGCAACTTGTTTTTCAGCGCCAATGTTTTGCCGGCAAATTCGGCCTCATTGTACAAGGATTTGAGACTGCCGGGACCATCAATATTATTGACCGTTGCAAAAGCAGCATCTTCAATGGCATCAAACAATACCACTTGTCGCTCCACATATTGTACGAATTTGAACAGGCGGCTGATCTTTTCGTCTGACTCCCGGACATTGGTATGCTTTTCAAAAAAACGGTCAATGATTTCTACCGGGCTCTGTCCGCTGGCATAGCCATCCGCACAAGCCTGCAGGAGGATCGGTAAAAGGGCGCCAACATTGGCAATGCCTGAAAACGGGAGCGCTGCAAACAGGCTATTATAAATCGTGTATTTATCGGTGACGTTGCGTTTAAAATTGCTGCTGTATTCCAAGGGAAAAGATTGCTTGCGGCCTCTAAGTTAACTCAAATCACGCAGAGAAACTAACGAAACTCAAATTAAACACTAACAAAATACAATCGCTTTCGAATGTTTGTTAGTAAAATATGATATAGTTCAATGGAACCAGGGTTAATCAGGCATAGCCCTTCGTTTTACAGGACTATTTTCTATAAGTTTCCAGCTGGAACGGTTGGTTTTTGTAAAAATGATATAGAAATATGCTGATTGTAATTCGTAAGGAAGTGTTACCAAGCACTCTGCTTTAAACTTTATACATTTGAAACAGTCCATTCCGTTCACGGCCCATAAATTTTACCTGCATGCATCCGGACGATCAGGAGTTATTGCATCTGTTCCACCAGACCGCCACGCGAGAGAAGGCATTTACCGCATTGATCAAAAAATACCAGGAAAAGCTTTACTGGCATCTGCGCAGGCTGGTGGTGGATCATGAGGATGCGAATGATGTTTTGCAGAACGTTTTTATCAAGGTGTGGAATGGGTTGGATAGCTTTCGGGAGGACAGCCAGTTATACACCTGGTTATACCGGATCGCTACCAATGAGGCCCTCAGCTTCCTGGAACAGAAGAAGAAAAGAAGTACGGTAAGTCTGACGGATATGGAAGAGGGACTGAGTAACCGGGTAAAGTCCGAATCCAATTTCGATGCCAATAAACTGGAATGGCGTTTACAACTGGCTATCCAGCAACTGCCTGAAAAACAACGGGTCGTATTTAACCTGCGGTACTATGATGAAATGCCCTACCAGGAAATGAGCCGTATCCTGGATACCAGCGAGGGTGCCCTGAAGGCGAGTTACCACCATGCGGCCCGGAAAATTGAGGAATTCTTAAAAAATTATTAAACCAAAGGGACGGCCGGCCGTCTAATCGAGTATGACAAACAGGCAAGACATATTGCTGGAATTGCAGGAAATCAGCCATTTGCTGGCTGGCTGCCCTGTTTCCACACCTTACCTGGCTCCCGCTGGCTTTCTGGAAGGCCTGGCTGATGAGCTGACTGCTGCCGTGTTCCGTCATAACCTGATAGCAAAGGCTGCCGGACCTGCATATGCGGTTCCCGAGCGCTATTTTGAAGGGTTTGCCGAACAGCTAATGTCGCAGATCAGGCAGGTTGCCGACCATGATGACAACGAGTTGGCAGCGATTGCACCTGGCTTATTTGCACAGGAGCGTACCAACCCCTACCGGGTACCGGAAGCTTATTTCCAGCCGGAATTGCTGGCAGAAGTGGTTATGCAACAGCCAAAAGCCAAAGTGGTTACCATGCGCAAAGCCCGCCGCTGGGTACAATATGCTGCAGCCGCTGTTTTTGCCGGCGTCCTGATATCCGGTGCCTATCTCTTCACTGATGATACCAGCTCTTATAAGGCAACTGATAATAGTTTAGAAAGATTCAGCGTATCTTCCGAATTGGAAAAACTGAGTGACCAGGACCTGATGAATTACCTGAATAATCCGGAAACCTTCATTGCAGCACCGGAGGCAACGGCCCTTGCCAGCGATGCGGATATGCTGGATGTAAAAAACCATATCAAGCAGGTAAGCGATGAGGAAT
>CAZAOR010000238.1:0-2586 GCA_964486805.1 uncultured Sediminibacterium sp.
TATGAAGTGCAGATCGAGGACAGTTACGGCCAGGAACCCCTGCCTGATTTATTCAGTGCCATTTATGGATTTCTGACTCCCAACCAAATGGCAGCCAGGCCAGCAGGCGAATGGGAAACTTATGATATTACCCTGACCGGCCGATTGGTGACCGTTGTTGCCAATGGCAAAACAGTTATCTGCAACCAACTGATACCCGGGATTACAGGCGGAGCGATCAACAGCCAAGAAGCGGAGCCCGGCCCCATTTTGATCCAGGGCGATCATGGGCCGGTTGAATTCAGGAATATCGTGCTGACACCCGCCAGGTAACCCATAAAAATTCTTGAAAAATGCGGAAGCGTTGAACTGCTTCCGCATTTTTATGACCCGAAATACCAGCCAAGGCTGATGATTCCGCCAGTCCACAGGGTAGCCGCTATGGCGATTATGCGCATAAACCTGGCCGGGCAAACCGCTACCAGTCCTGCTGCTACCGGCAGGTAACTCCTGACAAAGGGCGTGAGTTTCGCCAAAAAGATAATGGAAGCCCGGGCATCGGAAAGCCGGTTCCGCAGGCTTGCCGATTTCTTCCAGGGCTTTTGCAGCCAGCGGGTAAGCGGTTTATTCATCCGCTCCCGTAGTAAAGAAAAAAGACTGAACAGGATACAGGTACCCAGGATATCTGCACTGATACCAAGTATCAACAGTACCGGAAAAGAAAGCCCGGCTTTTTTACCCAGATAGCCGAAATACCACAGTACGATTTCATTGGGTAATCCGGGCAATCCCATCTCCATCAATAATACCAGCAGGAATACGCCGGGATATCCATATACAATCATATAGTGTATGAGCACTGTCATTGGGGTTCCCTTTCAGAGGCTGTATGCATTGTTTTGTCTTTCAAAAGAACTGTTGTTTCCGGGTCTGGCAGGTAAACAGGTGATGCAACCGGGTGTGCCGACACATATTTCTCACCCAGTATCGAACCAATTGTAGCAGCAATCTGCTTCTCATAAACGGTCGCTGGCTGCCTTTCTTCCCCTGCTGGCAGGATTCCTTTCCCAAGCATGGCCAGCCATGTTTGACCGGATCCCCGGATCCAGAACCCATGGTCTTTCCATTGGTTGGTTTTACTGCCGCGCCCGTGATCTGTTGTCAGCAGGATACAGGTATTGTTCCGGTAAAAAGGGTCCATCTGCAGAAAATTCCAGAGATCGGCCACCAACTGGTCAAACTGGTGTGCTTTCAGTAAGTAGGCATCATACCGCCCTTGGTGCGCACACTCGTCTGTTTCCCCAAAACTCAGAAACACCACCCGGGGATGTTGTTGTTCCATATAATTTCTCGCACTGGCATAGGTAAGCAGGTCCTCCCGGGTACCGGATGGCGCCGCCGCTTCCTGCACGGCGTTGATGAGTTTGCTGGCAGCATCCGTATCATCCAGGCGTTCATAGCCGCTATTCACCGGAATGCCGCTTTTTTTCTCATTCAGGATATTGGGCATAACAGACCAGGAACTGAATGCCACTACTTTTCCTGTAAATGGCGGCTGTGCATTGAGAAATGCCAGCACATTTTCATTCCTGTTATTGATCCGCAGGTTGGGAATCAACAAGGGATCGGGATAACCGGTCATGATTTCATTATAGCCGGGATAAGATATTTTAAAAAAATTGGACACCAGTACTTTGTTGCCATAATCCCTGTTCCCTGCCAGCCGTCCTTTTTTACTGATGATATTCCAGAAAAAGGGCATCAGTTTTTTCCGGCGTTCATAGATGTCGTTACCCCAGAATTGTTCAATCATCAAACTGGTATCCTGCACATAGGCGGGATCCCGGATCAACAAGGAATCCGCACCCCGGAACAGTTCCTGCCAGCGGAAGCCGTCTGTGGTAATCACAATAATATTGGATGCGTGGGTTTGTGCGGTAAGCCGTGAAAGGCTTATGATGGCAGCTGCAATCAGGAGGATGCGCATTCCGGAGGTTTTACAAAGGAACCAAGGTTAAATAATGATCATTTGAACAAACCGTTAACGAATCATGAATTAAAGGATACGCTATTGTTAAATCCTGCCCGCTTTACAATAAGGTCATGCAACATCCTTTCTTTTAGATTACAAACTTGCCCTATGGAAAAACAGCTTCTGCCATTTGTTTCGATTCTTGTACCGGCATATAACGAGGCGGCATACCTGACAAAGACGCTGCATGCGCTGATAGCACAGGACTATCCTTCTTTTGAAATCATCGTCATTGATAATGCCTCAACGGATGCAACGACTGCAAGTGTGGAAGCATTTGTTAAATCGCATCCCCAGCTCCAGGTACCGATCCGCTTACTATACGAACCGATAAAGGGCACGAACCATGCCAGGGAAGCCGGCCGACGGGCAGCGACCGGCAGTATTATCGCCCAGGTGGATGCAGATTGTGTACCCGGACCGGGTTGGTTAAAAAAGGGGCTACGTATCCTGTTACGGAAAAAAAATACGGTGGCAGTTACGGGGCCCTATGATTATTATGATGCCCGCTTCTGGCCCAGGTATTGTTCGCTTGCGGCACAAAAAATCAGTTACCCGGCGGTGACCTTATTCAC
>CAZAOR010000239.1:0-2962 GCA_964486805.1 uncultured Sediminibacterium sp.
GCATATCGTAGGCGGTGTGCATCCGAAAATGGACCTCGATTTTTTTGCTGCACTCCTGCGTTCCATCAAAGCCCACCGGCCAGAACTGCATATCAAGGCTTTTACGCCGGTAGAGCTGGACTATATGTTCAGGAAAGCCAAGATGACCGTAGAAGCGGGAATGAAATTTCTGCATGATGCCGGACTCGATTCCCTTCCCGGCGGTGGAGCGGAGATATTTCACCCAGAAATCCGTAACCAGATCTGTGCAGATAAAGTGGATGCGGAAGGATGGTTACACATCCACCGTGCCGCGCATGAACTGGGGATGCACAGCAATGCAACGCTTTTATATGGTCATATAGAAAAGTACTGGCACCGGGTAGACCACATGGAAAGACTGCGGCAATTACAGGATCAAACCGGTGGCTTCAATACGTTTATACCACTCAAGTTCCGGAACAAAGACAATGATATGCAGAATGTTCCCGAATCAACCGTTATCGAGGACATGAAAATGTATGCAGTATCACGCCTGTATATGGACAACTTCCCCCACCTGAAAGCTTACTGGCCCATGCTCGGACGACAGCATGCACAATTGGCACTCTCATTCGGGGTCAACGATATTGACGGAACCATTGATGATTCTACCAAGATCTATTCCATGGCAGGCAGCGAAGAACAAACGCCTTCCATGACCACAACAGAGTTGGTGGTATTGATCAAACAGGCGGGACGTCAACCCGTTGAGCGGGGCACTCTGTACAATGTGATCCGGGATTATGCCGATGAAGCCGTTGAGGTGTAGCCTTTGTCTTGGTGCGTCATTCACTATTACTATTCACTGTTGTCCGGGGAAATAGTTGCTTTCTTACTCAAACGTTTGTCAGCGTTATGTTTTAGGGGGGTTAGCAAAATAGGAGGGTATTTTTGATTGTTAAACACTTTCCCTGGTAGCACTGAACAAGATTGTACAAAGTGATCTGTGCGACATCCTCCGGAGTCGTGAGATATAATAATACCAAGTTCCATTACTATGAGACCCCTCCGGGGTCTGATTCCAAAAATGTCTGAGGGAAAAGATTGAAAAGCCTTGTCAAGGCTGCATCCCGGAGGGATACAACAATTATAGAACGCAAGAAAAAGAACCATTAGCGACCCCAGAGGGGTCGAACAAGTTCAAGTGCGCATCCTATATTTCAAAAAGATAGAATTACCCAGAGGCCTGTGACATTCCGCCCATTTTATCCAATAAGAATTTCTCCGGACAACAGTGATTGGCTATTCACAATTCTTTTAATTCCAACGATTACTACGTTCTGTCGGAGACCCCCGTTACGCTTTGATTTTCGTTTTTCATGCTGCTCCCAACTATCGATTCGCTCCATTATTCATTTTCATCCCCTCAGCATTCCGGCAAACTGATCGGGATATGAACAGCCAGTCCGCCATCGGCGGTTTCTTTGTATTTGCTGCTCATGTCCAGTGCAGTATTCCACATGGTAGCGATTACCTTATCCAGGCTTACAATGGCATAATCCGGTGAGCTCTGCAAAGCCAGTTGTGAGGCTGTAATCGCCTTGATGGCACCCATGGTATTGCGTTCAATACAGGGTATCTGCACCAGACCGCCGATCGGGTCACAGGTTAACCCGAGGTGGTGCTCCATCGCTATTTCCGCGGCCATCAGGGCCTGTCTTTGGGTCCCCCCCAGACATTCGGTCAAGGCTGCGGCCGCCATGGCTGAAGAGACCCCGATCTCCGCCTGGCAGCCGCCCATGGCGGCGGAGATAGTGGCCCCTTTTTTAAAGATGCTGCCGATTTCAGCAGCTACCAGCAGGAACCGCAATATCTGCTCCGCTGAACGGCCGCCACGGAACAGAACATAATACATGAGTACTGCCGGAATAACGCCGGCAGCTCCATTCGTGGGAGCCGTCACTACCCGGCCAAATGAAGCATTCTCCTCATTGACAGCCAATGCAAAACAACTCACCCAATCGAGTATATTGGAGAAATCAGCAGAAGTTTGCTGAATGACATCCATCCATTCTTCTACATTTGTAGAGCGATTTTCCCCGATCAGTTTCCGGTGCAGGTCGTATGCGCGACGCCGCACCTGCAAACCGCCGGGCAATTCCCCCTGGGCATGACAGCCGCGATAAATGCAATCCCGCATGGTGGTCCAGATATGATGCACACCCTGCCGGGTTTCTGTTTCCGGCCGCCAGGCTGATTCATTTTCCAATACTACCTCATGAATGGCCATCCCCTTCATACAATAATGCAGAAGATCATTGGCGGTATTGATCGGGAACGGAAGATCAATCGGCTGTTTATGCCCAACGGAATGATCCTGGTGTTCCTGCACCACAAAGCCCCCCCCAATGGAATAATAAGTTTCTGCAAAATGCCGTTCATTTGTGAGGGCAACCAGGAAACTCATACCATTGGGATGATAAGGCAGGCTTTCCTGCACCAGAAACCTAACCTGAACTGACGGATCGAAAGGCAGCATCCGTTCCCCGCCCAGTGGCAGCAAACATTGCTGTTGAATGGCATTGATTTTAGGCGTTATACGGTGTACATCCATCGTCACAGGATCTTCGCCGGAAAGTCCCAGTAATACCGCGATATCTGTACCATGGCCTTTCCCGGTTTTGGCAAGCGATCCGTATAAAAGAACATCCATCCTTATCACTTCCGAAAGCGAGGCTTGCTGCCGGATACTGTCCAGGCATTGCAAGGCAGCCCGCCAGGGACCAAGGGTGTGTGAACTGGATGGTCCCACACCAATCTTGAACATATCAAAAACGGAAATAGCTTCGTGTGGCATATCTGGAATACTGGTTCAAATGTACAGGGAATTGTCCTGTTTCCATGCGGAAGCGGCTAACCGAAACCGTATATTTGACTATGCCTATACGCATGTTTTTCGCACTATGCTGCTTACTGGCCGTTATGCCATCCAGTGCGCAGG
>CAZAOR010000240.1:0-5120 GCA_964486805.1 uncultured Sediminibacterium sp.
AAGCGGGAAAGTCATTGGCCAGGGGCTTTCATGGATGGGGCGATGCCCGTCCTCGTGACCGCGAAACTCACCGAGGAATGTAAGCGTATACAGCCGGAACATATAAAAAGCCGTCATAAGTGCACCGGCTACACCTAAGAAATAATACCAGGTATTTTTCTGGAATGCCGCGGTCAGGATTTCATCCTTGGAGAAAAATCCGGAGAAAGGCGGTACGCCTGCAATGGCCAGGCAGGCTAATAAGAAACATAGATGGGTAATGGGCATCCGTTTCCGTAATCCACCCATTTTCCGGATATCCTGTTCATGGTGCAGGGCATGGATAACCGAACCCGCGCCCAGAAATAGCAGGGCTTTGAAGAATGCATGGGTCATTACATGAAACACCGCGCCGGTATAAGCACCTACCCCAAGACCCAGGAACATATAACCCAACTGACTGACAGTGGAATAGGCCAGTACCTTTTTGATATCATTCTGCTGCAAGGCAATGGTGGCAGCAAACAACGCAGTAGCGAGTCCGATAACGGCTACCAGGGTTTGTGTAAAGGGAGCCAGGCTGTACAACACATGGCTGCGTGCAATCATATAAATACCAGCAGTTACCATGGTTGCCGCATGGATCAGGGCCGATACCGGCGTAGGGCCTGCCATGGCATCGGGTAACCAGGTATACAAGGGTATCTGGGCACTTTTACCCATGGCGCCGATAAACAGCAAAAGGGTAATACCGGTAATATCCGACGGACTTAATTGCTGCACTTCTGCAAATACATTGGTGTAAGTCACAGTACCCAGTCGGTACAACAACCAGAATACTGCGAGCAGGAATCCCAGGTCGCCGATCCGGTTCATGACAAATGCCTTGCGGGCAGCATAATTATAAGCCTGGTTATCAAACCAGAAACCGATCAGCAGGTAGGAACAAAGTCCTACGCCTTCCCAGCCGATGAACATGATCACATAGTTCGCTCCTAAAACCAGCAGCAGCATGGAGAAAACAAAAAGATTGAGATAGGCAAAATACCTGGCAAAATGAGGGGGCGCTTCTTCCTGCATGTAAGCAGTAGAATACAAGTGTATCAGGAACCCAATACCCGTGATGATCAACAGGAACAGTGCTGACAAAGCATCTGCCTGAAACGCAAAGGGTACCTGAATATGAACTGCACTGATAAAAGGGAATAGCGTTACGACGGCAGCGCCATGCAAACGCACATCGTTAAACACCAGTAGGCTGCAGATAAATGCCAGCAGGATGGCGCCGCAGCCCACCCAGCCTGTCATCCTGCGCGAGAGACGATTACGCCCCAGGCCGTTGACCAGGAATCCCAGCAGGGGAAACAAAGGAACCAGATAAACAAATTTACTCATATCCAACCACAAGGGTTTTTAATGTGAATCCATCACTGTTAGTTAAGCGGAACCCAAACAGTTCCTGCAATGCCTGTCAGTTCTTTAACCGGTTCAGGAAATTAATATCTACCGAATGTGTATTCCGGTACATCATTACAATAATCGCCAGGCCAACGCTCACTTCCGCCGCAGCTACTACCATGATAAAGAATACAAATAACTGTCCGCTTGTTCCCGCGGTTGTGTGCGGATCCAGCACGACTTTGGAAGCATAATGCATTTTAGAGAATGCTACCAGCAGCAGGTTCACAGCGTTCAGCATCAATTCAATGCACATAAACACCACGATCGCATTCCGGCGTGTAAGCACGCCGATCACCCCGATACTGAACAAAGTGAGACAGAGATAGATATAATATTGAATGGGCATAGGCGAACCAACAGGTATTTTCAGTTATTTTATTTTCAACAGGCACTTATTTTTTCCCGATCACCACCGCACCAACCATGGCGCTCAGGAACAACACGCTCGTCAGTTCAAAGGGTATCACATACCCATGAAACAGTTCCTTACCCAGGTTATGGATCAATCCGATTCCACCTTCGGCCATCATGGTTTTATGGTCGATGATATCCCTTGACTGGCGTACCAGTGAAACCAGCATCAGCAGGAAACAGCCGCCGGATATTACACCGGCCAATTGCATCCATACATGCTTTCTGGGTTCTGCCTGGGCGTTCAGGTTCATCAGCATGATCACGAACAGGAACAATACCATAATAGCACCTGCATAAACGATGAGGTTCACAATAGCCAGGAACTGGGCATTCAAGAGCACGTAATGCCCGGAAATCGCAAAAAATACAGCGATCAGCCAAAGTACACTGTGCACGGGGTTGCGACTCAGCAGGACCATGATGGCACTAAAAACAGCCAGGGCACTCAGCAAATAAAACAATATGGTAGATAAGCTCATAGTTTTGTTTTAACCCGGGATTCAGGCCCCTGCAGTGGTAGGTGCATGTTTCCCCAGTGCTTGTTCGAATCCGGCCGGGTCTTTCACCGGATCCGGTATCAGTAAATCGGGTTTACCATAAATAAATCCCTTCCTGCTGAAATTAGCCGGAGCAAAGGTTTCGCTCAGGTAGATTGCATCTTTCGGGCAGGCTTCCTCGCATAATCCGCAAAAAATACAGCGCAGCATATTGATCTCATATTTTGCCGCATATTTTTCTTCCCGGTACAGGTGCTCTTCACCCGGTAAACGCTCCGCGGCTTCCATCGTAATCGCTTCCGCCGGGCAGGCCACCGCACACAATCCACAGGCTGTGCAACGCTCCCTGCCCTGTTCATCACGGTTCAGAACATGCAGCCCACGGAATACAGGACTGAAAGGCCGCTTTTTTTCAGGATACTGGATCGTGGGCTTTTTCTTGAAAATATGACTGAAAGTGATGCCCATTCCCTTCAGGATGGCCGGCAGATAGAGTTTCTCCCAAAAACTCATCGGTTTCCGGCTCACCGCTTTCGATCTGTTGGTTAATGCTTGCATAAGTTCTGTATCATTTCGCCGACAGCGGGCCAGCAAAAATATTTTTATCGTTCTTTGTTACCAAGTTTTATCTTAAACCGGCCAGGCCGGCATTTACTGACTGTTTTCACCTAATGTCCCTGTAAATACAGGATCACTGCACCGGTAATTACCAGGTTGGCCAATGCCAGGGGCACCAGTTTCTTCCAACCCAGGTTCATCAACTGATCATAACGGAACCGGGGTATGGTCCATCGGATCCACATGAACACAAAGATGAAGATCACGATCTTCACCAGTAAGGCCATCACACCCAGTGTGGCTGCCAGGTTACCCGGCAATTTGCTTTCATCCAGGAAGGGAATATCATAGCCGCCGAAAAACAGGCTGGCCATGACCGCACTGCTCATGATCATATTCACATATTCTGCAAACAGGTAAAAGCCGAGTTTCATGGAAGAATATTCCTGGTGGTATCCGAAATTCAATTCGTTTTCCGCTTCCGGCAGATCGAAAGGAGTACGGTTACACTCTGCCATCGCACAAATGAAAAAGATCAGGAAGCCAAGCGGCTGGTAAGCGATATTCCATAAATGCCCCGGCTCCATTTGCTGCGCTACAATGGTTTTCAGGCTCAGTGAGCCGGATAACATCAAAACAGCAATGAGTGACAATCCCATGGCCAATTCATAACTGATAGCCTGGGAAGCACCCCGCAATGCTGCCAACAGGGAGAATTTATTGTTGGAAGCCCAGCCGCCGATCATGATACCATATACACCCAGGCTCACCACGCCGAAAATATACAGTACCCCGATATTGATATCTGCAATCTGCAGTTCGATATCCCGGCCAAACAGGTGCAGGTGGCTGCTCCAGGGTATCACTGCACAGGTCATCAGTGCAGCAGTCATGGCAAGACCAGGCCCCAGTATGAACAGAAACTTATTGGAACTGTTGGGAATGATTTCTTCTTTCATGATCAGTTTGAGACCATCGGCGAAAGGCTGTAAAAGTCCGAGCGGACCAGCCCGGTTAGGCCCGGGGCGATCCTGCAAAACCGCCGCCACTTTCCGTTCTGCGAAAGTGGTGTACAGGGCAATACCCAAACTGGCAAATACGATGATCGCGATCAGTATGAGCTTTTCCAGCATCAGGATCCAGTCAATACTTAAAAACATCATGGCAGCGCATTAATCTTTTTGACCATTAAAATTATTCGAATGTGCCGGGCCTTCAATCAGGCTGAGATCCACACCAGGCTTGTTCACTTCACTCACGGCATGTATATCCATCAGCAGTTTGGGAGCACGGCCGCCATTTACTGCCGGGAAGGTTTCCCGGGGTTTGTGGGTGCCGATATTGCCGGCATAATGCCCCTGTGAAATGACGGAATGCCGGTTGATCAGTCTCGGACCTTCAATCACCCAGTCACTGGTTTTTTTCTTCTCGAACCGGCAGGTATTACAAATCCAGTCGGGCTTACCATCCGGGTTGTCTTCCACTTCCCCCCATTCATCTTTGCGGGCTGTTACGCGGAAAACTTCCTCGCCGCGATTCCACAAAGTCACCCTGCCGCTGCAGTTGGGACAGTCCCGGTGTGCGTCCATGGGTTTGAGAAACCAAACCCGGTTTTTAAACCGGAAGGTTTTATCTGTCAAAGCGCCTACAGGGCAAACATCAATCACATTGCCGATAAAATCGTTTTCTAGGCTCTTTTCAATATAAGTAGCGATTTCTGCGTGGTCGCCCCGGTCCAGCACACCGTGTTCTCTTTTATTGGTCAGTTGATCTGCTGTAAAAACACAACGATAGCAGAGGATACAGCGGGTCATGTGTAACTGGATATAAGGGCCCAGGTCGTGTTTCTTGAAAGTGCGCCGCTGGAATTCATAACGGGTACCTGCTTTACCGTGCTCATAGCTCAGGTCCTGTAAGTGGCATTCCCCTGCCTGGTCGCAGATGGGACAATCCAGGGGATGATTGATCAGCAGGAACTCCACCACACCTGCCCGGGCATCCAGCACCTTGGGACTGGTGATATTTTTTACTTCCATGCCATCCATGACCGTGGTGCGGCAGGAAGCCACCAATTTCGGCATGGGGCGGGGATCCTTATCCGAGCCCTTGCTTACTTCCACCAGGCAGGTCCGGCATTTGCCACCACTACCCTGTAATTTGCTGTAAAAACACATGGCGGGTGGCGCTACTTCCCCGCCGATCTTACGTGCA
>CAZAOR010000241.1:0-7191 GCA_964486805.1 uncultured Sediminibacterium sp.
CCCCAGCCTGTTCGCTTACCAGATATGGCAGGATGCCATTACCCGCAAACATTTTGATATCCCTAACGGATTCAGCACCTATCTGAATGGGTTTACCGCTGAAACCTATCAGGCCGCCCTGAAGAAAATCCTGTTAGGAAATCATAGCGCCGAAGAAACTATTTTACTGGAAATACTACCCCACCAGCAAAAAACCCGGATCGATTTTTACTGCACAACCGATTATACCGGTATTCCCGTGGTTTGTCTGACGGAACTCATACATGAAGGCCGGGAATTGTTTTATCAGAAAGCAGGAAGGAAAATCCGCATCCGGCGCATCTATAACCGTATCATCCTGGATGACCTCCGGCAGCAGTCGCCGGAACTGCAGGAGAAAGGGAAATTGTTATTTGCTGACCTCGATGTGGTATGGGTACCGCACCCAAACTGGTTTTACCGGATCAGCAAATACACACTTCCTTTGATCCGACATCCTTATGTACCGGAAACCTATTTCCTACAGGAGGTTAAACAAATGCCTGCTGACCTGGAAAATTATGTATTAAAACCCCTGTTCTCCTTTGCTGGACAGGGTGTGGTGATTGATATTCAACCGGAGGACCTGCAAAAGATCACAGACCCCGAAAACTGGATATTACAGCAGAAAGTAACATATGCTGATATCATTCAAACACCGGATATTCCCGCCAAGGCAGAGATCCGACTGTTTTATTTCTGGGAGGAAGGGGCGGTACGACCTGTGGCAGCCAATAACCTCGCAAGACTCAGTAAGGGCAAGATGATCGGTGTGCGATATAATAAAGACCGGGAATGGGTCGGCGGCAGCCTGGCCTATTTTGAAACGAGTTAATCATACGGCATGGCTTCTATCTGGAAAAAACTGGAAAACCAGTGGATACAAAGGAATATCAAAGATGCTGGTCACCGGATGCCGTTGAGCCAGTATGGGCAGGCCAAAAAAGTCAGGGAATTCCGCTTATTCCTATGGCGTCAGGTTCGGGATATATTCCTGCTGACGGCAGGTATTTTTTCAGCAGCTTTCGGTTTGGAGAGTTTTCTGTTGCCCAATAACTTTATTGACGGCGGTGCCACCGGTATCTCCCTCCTGCTCAGTGAACTATTTTCTATACCGATTTACCTGTTGCTGATCCTGGTCAATATCCCGTTTATGTTCTTAGGATACAAAGTGATCGGGAAACAGTTCGCTTTTAAAACCACTGCCGCCATTTGTTGTCTTGCCCTTGTAGTAGCGGTGATACATTTCCCGGAAGTAACACATGATAAATTGCTGGTATCGGTTTTTGGCGGGTTCTTCCTGGGCTCCGGGATCGGCCTATCTGTACGCGCCAGCGCCGTGATCGACGGGACAGAAGTACTGGCTATATTTCTCAGCCGGAAATTAGGCACTACCATTGGCGATATCATCATACTTATCAATATCCTGGTCTTTTCTGCAGCAGCCTACCTGCTTTCTGTCGAAACTGCCCTGTATTCTATGATCACATATCTTGTTGCTTCCAAATCACTCGACTTTATCATTGAGGGCATTGACGAGTATACCGGTGTAACGATTGTATCCGCGCATGCTGAGACCATCCGGCAGATGATCATGCTAAAAATGGAACGGGGCCTAACCGTTTATAAAGGCAAAAGAGGTTATGGCAGTCATGGCGAAAGGGATAATATTGAAATTATATATACCGTTGTTACGCGGCTGGAACTGAACAAGCTCAATGCCGAAATCGAAAGGATCGACCCGAATGCTTTTGTAGTGATGCACAGTGTCAAAGATACCAGGGGTGGTATGATCCGGAAACGAGCACTGAAACATTAAAATCGGCCGGGTAAAAAAGTCATTGCTTAGCAGAAAATTTTTTAAGGCCCATTTTAATACATCTGCCTTATTTTCATATTATGAATGCACAGCTACAAAAACTGCTTTACCTGCTCTTTTTCCTGTCGCCTTGCCTCCTATTAGGACAGGACAATTATGAAATACAGGTGTATAGTTCGCCCACCATGACAAAGGGGCAAACCATGTTTGAACTCCACAGCAATTATACAGCCAATGGCGGAAAAACTTTTGACAAAGGAGTGATTCCTTCCAACCATGCTGTTCATGAAACGCTGGAAATCACGCATGGCATTTCAGATAATTTTGAACTGGGATTTTACCTGTTCACCAATTACACCCCCAACTATGGCTGGAAAGTAATTGGTACACACCTGCGACCCCGGATATCCGCTCCGGATAAATGGAAACTGCCATTTGGCCTCAGCCTTTCTGCTGAAATTGGTTTCCAGAGTAAGGATTACTCTTCCGAAACATTCAGCATGGAACTTCGCCCGATCATCGATAAGACATTCGGAAAACTTTATTTATGTCTCAACCCTACGCTGGGTATCACTTTTGCCGGAGTGGACAAACCCTCTGCTCCTGCTTTTGCCCCCAATTTCAAGGCTTCTTATCCCCTCTCCTCGAAGGTGAGCCTGGGAGCGGAATATTACGGCGATTTAGGTCCCTTGAACAGCTTTGAAAAATTACCGCAACAAAGCCAGGCTGTTTTCCTGGTGGCCGATCTTTATGTTGACCCGAAATGGGAGATCAATTTCGGTCCAGGGTTTGGACTTACCCAAGCCACGGACGGGCTGGTGCTGAAACTGATTCTCGGCAGACGGATTGAATGGGGCAGGAAAAAGAAGCCCTGATCCTTTACTTAGTTAACAAAACTCCACCACATACCAAAGCGCATCCAGAGTCCCGTAGACGGATTATTTGGCGCTACGAAATTGAGATGTGTAAAATTGAAACCCTTGGAAGGGTTGAGGGCATTCAGATTCTCCACCCGGAAGAACCCTTTAAAACTCCGGATCCGGAAATGCAAAAACGCATTCACAGTAGGCCGGTTCGCAATAGTTTCGGTATGCTGTACAAAGAACTGCCCGATAAAAGGAGAATAATTATCCGCTTTGTAAGGGGTATTGTATTGCAATTCAAGGCCGGTAGACAAAAAGAGGTTGGTAGCGAAATTGCCTTCAAACGCAACCCGGTTGCGGGTAAGCAGCAATGGTACATTAACCGGTGGTTGGCCGGTAGTCTGCTGCAAATGGACTTCTGTATACCAGTTCCAGTAACGAGACAAACGGATTTTTTTCTCCAGGCTAATATGGAGGAGATTGAATAAGGAGGCATCCTGCTTGGCACTGAAGAAACTGTCGAAATACAGGTAGTTGGTAACCGCAAAGTATTCAGCGCTGAGCCGCAGGAATTGCTTGGGTAATTCATAGGAGGCAAAAAGCCGTACTGTATTTTCCTTGCCATAACTGCCCCGGTTGTTTACCGGAAAGGAACTCAGGGGATTGAGGAGAAAAGAGGCAGATCGGTTCACATTCTGAAACCCGATATGCAGGTAGCCCAGCCGGGAACCCAACCGTCTTTTCATACTGATATAGGCGGCATAGTCTCCCGCATTGTATCCGTTCAGGTATAATTTGCCCGTGGCTTCTACATCCCATACCTGGTTACGGGTTCGGTTCCTGTATTCACCGCTCGCATAGATATTGTGGAAATGGATATTTGCCAAAGCCAATCCGGAAGTATCGAAATGACCGCTCCAGTTCTCGAGGGAAATACCCAGTTTCAGGAACTGGCTGAGGTTATTTTTGTCCGGGAAGGAAATAATACTGAAGCTGTTCGAGATCATGCTCCATCTGTCTCTGAAACTGATGGTATCTTTATTGTAAGGAATATAGTTGAAATATTGCAAGTACCGCGACGTATCCACACTCTGGTCTATAAACTGGTAATTCTCCCCATGCAACTGTAGATCGTGTTCGATGCGAAGACGCGGATAAAATAACTGATAAGTGACGGAATCTGTCACCAGAGAATCCCTGGTTCCTATATCATAATGATGTCGGTACAGAAATGTATTGTTTTTATAAATATTCCCAGTGCGCACAGCAGTATTGAATGGGTTTCGGCCTGCAACGCCCGCCTGCCCCATCCGGGTTTCCAATTCATAAGGATCGTTCAAAGAGAGACTATCCAGTTTGGCATTATCCTGCAATCCACCATTTTCAGAAGATGCACTTTTATTAGACAGGTATACCAGGAACAATTCGTACCTCTTATTATAGGTCTGGTAATGCGTTGTGTACCGGAAATTATTCTGGCTGGCATTCTGATTTTTAATATTGCCAGGAGCATTGTTGAACCGGTATTCAATCGAAAAATTCAGGTTACTTTTTTTATTCTGGGTATGCGTCACGTTCACCAATTGTTCGGCTTTACTGCCGAGAACATAAGCAAGTTCCGTGTATGGGCGTGTGGTCTGGTAAAATCGGGTGTTCTCCAGTGTAAACGCATAAATGTCATATTGGTGAAACCCGGCATCGAATCCGGGTTTCATCAGGGGGTTAAACAAGTAGGATTCTGAAGCGGTGGAATAATTGCCTAGGGTATGGTAATAGTATGGGAGCGGAAATCTAGTCGTAAAATCGTTGATGGAAGAATCCAGTCTCCTCAGGCGGGTTGAATCAAAATATTTATAGAAAATGGTAATCGAATCGGCATAAGCATCCCGGTGTTTCAGGGAATCATTTCCGGTTTGTTTCCGGATAATCCTGCCCTGCGAATCATAGCTGAGATTCCCACTATTGACATTAGATAACTGCCCGATATTACTGCGGCTCTGCCCCATGACAGGCGAAGCAGTTGCTCCTGCAAAAAGCAGCAACACCAAGATATATATCGGTAAAAAATGGCGCATGCCGGAAAATCGCCGTAAAAATAAGCGGATTGAACTTAGCATAGCGTTAAAACCGGTTATCCGATCGACCGGACCAATTCCCGGAATAAAAGCGTCAGTTTCGGTTCTGCATCCCGGGCTGCCTGCAATACCTCTTCATGTGTAATGGTATTTTCTTCCTCCCGGATACCGAGATCGGTAATTACACTCATGGCAAACACTTTCATACCGCAGTGAATAGCTGCGATTGTTTCCTGCACGGTACTCATCCCTACGGCATCGCCTCCCGCCAAATGGATCAGTCTGTATTCTGCCCTGGTTTCAAAAGTAGGACCTGTAACACCTGTATATACCCCTTCCTGCAAGGGTATTCCGTTTGCCTGCGCAATCTCTTTTACCTTATGAATGAGCGCCTTGCTATATGGCTCACTCATATCCGGGAAACGGGTCCCCAGTGCGGGCTCATTCTTGCCGATCAGCGGGTTGATGGTAAACAGGCTGATGTGGTCTTTAATGATCATGAGATCGCCGATAGAAAACGCCGGATTAACTCCTCCGGCAGCATTGGATAATAACAATGTTTTTACGCCCAGCATATGCATAACACGCACGGGATAAGCCACCTGCGCAGGACCATATCCTTCATAATAATGAAAACGGCCCGACATGGCCCATACTTTCTTGCCGCCCAGTTCACCCAGGATCAGTTTACCGCTATGTCCTTCCACCGTGCTAACCGGGAAATGCGGAATACCTGCATAAGATATCTCCTGCTCAATGCTGATCTCCTGCGACAAGTTCCCCAGTCCGCTCCCGAGAATAATACCAATACTGGCTTCTCCACTTACCTGCCTGCGAATAAAATCGACTGTTTCCTGTAATTCCTGCATCAATCCCATCTCATAAAATTAAAGCGCAAATATAATAAAACTCAGTGCCGGAACCGGCAAAAGAAAAGCCACCCCGGATGGGATGGCTTTCTTTGTAAAGCTGTTGTATGTTAACGTACCAGTTTCACATTGACAGCGTTGGGACCTTTACGTCCGTCCTCGATGTCGAAAACCACGCGGTCGTTCGACTCAATCTGATCAATCAGTCCTTTTGCGTGTACAAAAGTTTCCTGGCTGGAATCATCGTGGCGAATAAAACCAAACCCTTTTTCTTCATTAAAGAACTTTACAGTTCCTGTAATTTGTGTGTTCATTTGTGCAATTAAAAAATAAATAAATGGCTGCAAAGGTAACACGAAAGGCATTACTGACCTAATTATCTCTTACAAAGCTTCCGATTCGACCATTTGAATTACAAGCTTCTCATAACCAATGCATTAAAAAAATCAAGCCCCGTCCTGTTTACTGCTTTTACCCATCATGAGTCGGCAGCAGGATCCCATACTGCTATCCCCGAAACACTTAAGGGGGCGTTTTATCCCTCCTTCTGTACAGGCTATAAACAGACTGCCCTACCTTAGCAAGCAAAGTTACCAGCCATGAAGTTTCTATCGCTTTTCCTGTTATGCATTACCAGTTCAATAGCAGTTCCCGCCCAGCATGTTTATTATAAGGTCAGCTTTCCGAATGCAGTGCATCATGAAGCCAGGATCACCCTGACCGTAACTGGTATCCCCAAAGGACCGGCTGTATTTCGTATGAGTCGCTCCTCACCGGGTCGTTATGCCACCCATGAATTTGGTAAGAATATATACCAGGTTAGTGCGGAAGATGGATCGGGCAAACCCTTACAAGTAGCCCGAACTGACGGAGATATTTATCAGGTAGCCGAACATGGCAACACAATTGCCATCAGTTATACCCTGTACGGAGATTATGCAGACGGCACTTATGCCGGTATTGACCCCGAGAGTGTACATCTGAATATGCCTGCTTGTTTCATGTGGATGGTTGGGATGGATGATGCACCGATTGAAATACGGTTCGATCCGCCTGCAGGCAACAAGGGGGTGATCGCTACCCAATTAAAGCCTGGTGCTGATCCGCATGTATTTACAGCGCCGGGCCTGCAGTTCTTCATGGACAGTCCGACCAAAATAGGCGATCTGCATATCATCCAATGGGATATCAGCAATCCTGACGGCAGCAGGTATAAAATGGGCATTGCACTGGAATCCATCGCCACCCCAGAACAGGAGAAGGATCTGGCTGCCAAAGTTCAACGGATGGTGGCTGAAGCCAAGGCGGTATATGGCGAGTTCCCAAAATACGATTATGGCACCTATACTTTCCTGGCCAGCATTAACAGCTATGTTCATGGTGACGGGATGGAGCACCGCAATTCAACCATGATCACCGTACCTATTCCACGCTTAAATGTTGACCGGGTATTGGGCGTATTCGCACATGAATACTTTCATAACTGGAATGTAGAACGGATCCGGCCGAAAACATTGGAACCCTTCAACTTTACCAAAAGCAATATG
>CAZAOR010000242.1:0-4453 GCA_964486805.1 uncultured Sediminibacterium sp.
AAAAATACACACTTTTTTTTCTGTTTATATTTTTTGGGGTCGGCAATCTGGTGCAGGCTCAATCCGACTTTAAGCTGATCAAGGCGGGTCGCCTGATTGATGTGGAGAAAGCAACGGTACTTACGAACCAGTATATCCTGATCAGTCATGACACGATCGCAGCTATCGGACCTGCTATTACTGCACCGGCGGGGACAACAATGATTGATCTCAGTGATGCAACGGTACTGCCCGGTCTGATCGATTGCCATACCCACATTACCAGTCAACCCGGTAACGATTATTATGCAGATATTTTTCGGCAGTCGCCTGTGGATGTGGCCGTCACCGCTTTTCTCTATGCCAAACGCACGCTGGAAGCGGGGTTCACGACCTGCCGCGATCTCGGCGCCGGCGCCTTGGTGGATGTGGCTTTGCGCAATGCCATTAACAGAGGGGATGTGGAAGGGCCGCGTTTGCAGGTTGCAACCCTGTTTATCAGTGCTACTGGCGGGCATGGGGATATCAACGGGTTCTCCCCTTACCTGAACTGGCAGATGCCAGAACATATGAGCGGTGTGGCGGATGGCGTAGAAGCAGTTCGTGAGCAGGTGCGTTACAATGTAAAATATGGCGCAGACGTTATCAAATTCGGCGCCAGTGCAGGCGTTTTAAGCGAAGAGGAAAGTGTGGGAGCCCCACAGTATTCCCAGGAGGAAATGAATGCTATCGTGGATGAAGCAAGACGCTGGGGACGCAAAGCCTGTGCACATGCACACGGAACGGAAGCCATCAAAATGGCTATCAAGGCAGGAGTTGCTTCTGTGGAACATGGCAGTATACTGGATGAGGAAGCCATCCGGATGATGAAAGAAAAAGGTACCTATTATGATCCCACCCTCTTTGTGGCAGATTATGTGGTGCAGGAATTCGGGAAAAAAGGCTACCCCGAAAAAATTATCAATAAGGCAAAATTGTTGACGCCGCTGCTGTCATCCAGCCTTCGCGCAGCAGTGAAAGCAGGCGTGAAGATTGCCTATGGAACCGATGCCGGTGTGTTTCCGCATGGTATGAATGCCCGACAGTTTACGTACTTTGTTAAAAACGGGCTCACGCCGATGCAGGCTATCCAGACCGCTACTGTGAATGCCGCAGACCTGCTAGGATGGCGTTCAAAAGTAGGTACCCTTGCAAAAGGGAAATATGCAGATATCATTGCCGTAAAAAATGATCCCCTGGATAATATTTCTGCACTGGAGCATGTTTCATTCGTGATGAAAGGAGGGGTGGTCTATAAAGAAAGCGAAAAACCGGGCCAATAGCAGCAATATACCGGTCGGCTGAAGAAAAAATGGGACAGTGAATGTGAATTCTCAACAGTAAGTATCGGCCTCTCCCAAAAAATACTGCAACCAAGTTTCCCCATGCAGGGGAAAGTTGAATGTATGGTGGAACCGATCCTGTATCCTTGGATAAAACGGAATAGTTCTTTCAGCATGGTAGATTTTACATTTTTTTAATCGTAATGAACTGTTTCCCGTTCCGGGTTCGTGATTGGCCCGTTATTTCTTCATCTCCCGCTATCGGCGTACTCGAAGAAGATTCGAACAAATGACGAAGAAATGCACCAAACAGGACGAATCTGATTGCACTAAATGACCCTACCCCCTTTTCCAAGACATAAGAAATTGATTATCAGGCTTACACTTGGGGTGATATCACCTCCCCCTCTTTTGGCTTTTCAGGGTATTGTAAATTTGCCGGGTGATGAAGCGGGGAGAAGAACGGCCAGGAATGAAGTATAATATTGAATAATTATATAACGTATAAATGGCTGCTTATAAGTTTTTCTTAAAATGAGGTACCGGTTATTGCCGGTATTTCCCGTTTTACGAGATATAAACTATGTTTGCCAGTCTTTAAAACCAAACCAATGCCTTTCAAAAAGATCAACAACCTGGTTGGATGGATCGTTTGCCTTGTTGCCTGTGCCGTCTACATTATGACCACCGAAGCGGGTGGTAGTTTCTGGGATTGCGGTGAGTTTGTGAGTAGTTGTTTTAAACTGCAGATACCACACCCCCCTGGTGCCCCGCTTTTTGTGATGTTAGGCCGTGTTTTCATTGTGCTTTTCGGGGATAACCCCCTCAATGCTGCCAAAGCCGTAAACATTATGAGTGCATTGGCAAGCGGATTCACGATTCTTTTCCTATTCTGGACCATTACACATTTTGCCCGGAAGATGCTCAAATTGGACATCAATGCCGAACTGAATACCAGCCAGCTTTGGACTATCATGGGCGCTGGTATTGTAGGTGCTTTTGCCTATACTTTCAGCGACTCTTTCTGGTACAGCGCTGTGGAAGGGGAAGTGTATGCAATGTCTTCCTTCTTCACGGCCATCGTATTCTGGGCAATACTCAAATGGGAGAACCATGCGGATGAGCCCGGCGCCGACCGCTGGATTGTATTGATATTCTTCCTGATGGGTCTGTCGATCGGGGTTCACTTGCTGAATCTTTTGACGATCCCGGCCATTGTAATGGTGTATTATTTCCGGCGCAGGGATACTTTCAATTATGCTGTTTTACGCAAGTGGTTTATCCGGCTTACCTTAATAGGTGGTTCCCTGGCTTTTATCCTGGCCTTATTGGCCGCCAATAGCGAGGCAACAGATAATGTACCCATGGACGCGACCCCGGCGGGTCTGATGATTGCAGGTACCTTGTTGGCCATTGGTTTTTTCTACCTTATTGAAAAATGGTCGAAAGACAAAAAAGAATATTACGGCGGCGTTTATATTTTCTTTGGAATCGGATGCCTCCTGGTAGGTATTGTGCAGGTAGGGGTGATACAATATTCCGTGAAGATTGCCGGCACTTTTGACCGGTGGTTTGTAAATGGAATCGGCCTGCCGTTTTTCAGCGGTTTCAGCTTTTTCTTTGTTTTATTAGCCCTGGCAATCTGGTATGGATTAAAAGTAGCCACCCGTAAATCCTGGCCTTATCTGCGCCTCGGTCTCTGGTGCCTCTCCTTTATGCTGATTGGTTATAGTACTTACCTGACTACCATGATCAGGAGTAATGCCAATCCCAGTGTGGATATGTATAATGTAGACAACCCGATCAGTCTTGTCGGTTATCTGGGTCGTGACCAGTATGGGGATTTCCCGCTTTTATACGGCCAGAAATTTACTGCGGATCCCATCGACCTGAAAAGCGTGGGAATGCGTTATGAGAAAGCCAGAAATAAATATATACCGATCGGGGAAGACCGCCGTTATGTGTATGCCGCCGATGATAAAATGGTATTTCCGCGGGTATGGGATGCCAGCAATGAGCAGTATCATGCGGATTACTATGCATATTATCTCGGAATAGGCCGGACCCGCGACGGTAAATATGAACGGGCACCTGATCAGGTGGACAATGTGAAGTTTTTTGTGGGTTACCAGACATACTGGATGTACCTGCGTTATTTCCTCTGGAATTTTGCGGGTAAACAAAATGATAACCAGGGATTGTTTATTGCCAATGTACGGGATGGAAACTGGATCACTGGTATTCCTTTAGTGGATAACCTGATATACGGTGACCAGAGTACGATGCCAGACAGCCTTAAAAACAATGCATCGCATAACCGCTTGTTTGCATTGCCGCTGATACTGGGCCTGATTGGTTTGTTTTATCATTTCAAACACCGGAATGATGACGGCATTGTGAATATGCTGCTGTTTTTCTTTACGGGCTTCGCTATCATCCTCTACCTGAACCAGGCGGGTTACCAGCCCCGGGAACGGGACTATGCCTATGTGGGCAGCTTTTATGCATTTGCCATCTGGATCGGGCTGGGGGTATTCAAAGTGCGCGACTGGCTGACCAAGGCACTGAATCAAACCCGGGCCGCTATTCTCGCTACCGTACTTTGTACCCTGGCCGTACCGGTGATCATGGCACAGCAGGAGTGGGATGACCATGACCGCAGCAAAAAAGAACTGCCCCGCGATCTGGCGAAAGATTACCTGGAGAGCTGTGCACCCAATGCGATTCTGTTCACGTATGGTGATAATGATACTTATCCACTCTGGTACGCGCAGGAAGTAGAAGGTATTCGACCCGATATCCGTGTGATCAATTTCAGCCTGCTGGGAATCGATTGGTATATCAACGAACTGCGATACAAAGTGAATCAGAGCGACCCGATTGATGTGATCTGGACTCCTGAACAGATCGAAGGCGGCAACCGGGATTATGTGGTGTACAGCCCTAAACCGAATATCCCCCAGGATAATTATTATGACCTGTACGATATGATGAAGAATTATGTTGGCAGTAATGATCCGGATAAAATGGATGACCGCAGCGGCGGCTCACTGAACACCTTCCCGGCAAAAAAGGTTTCTCTGCCCGTAGACAAAGCCTTTGTGCTGAAAAACGGAACGGTGAATGCCACTGACAGCGTAGTGAGTGATGTA
>CAZAOR010000243.1:0-2618 GCA_964486805.1 uncultured Sediminibacterium sp.
GCCTGTGCATTTGCAGTATGTGTGACCCTCACTGCCAGCGCACAGAACAGGAGAGAAGAATCCGGCATGGAAACCAAACCCGATAGAAAAAACGACAGCGCCGTTGTTGATTACAAGAAGCCGCATAAGTCCGTAACAGAAGGTTCGGTTACCGTAGAAGGTAAAACAATTGATTACCAGGCAGTGGCAGGCACCCTGATCCTGAAGAACGGCCAGGATGTTCCCACCATGAATATGTTTTATACTGCCTATTTCAAAAAAGGCGGTGATCCGGCCAAACGTCCGCTCACATTTATTTATAACGGTGGCCCCGGCAGTGCCACTATCTGGCTGCACATGGGCGCCTGGGGTCCGCAACGCGTATTTATCAATGATACGGAACGCACCCGCGCCCCTTTCCGTACCGTAAACAATGATTACAGCCTGCTGGATGCCAGCGACCTGGTTTTTATTGATGCACCCGGTACCGGTTTCGGTCGCCTGATCACCAAAGACATGGGCGGTGCCGGTACCCCCGATCAGTTTTATGGTATTGACCAGGATGGCAATGCTTTTGCTTCCTTTATCCGCCAGTTCCTGTCTGAATTCAACCGCTGGAATTCCCCCAAGTATTTATTCGGAGAAAGCTATGGCACATTCCGTTCTGCGGTAGTAGCCAATATCTTAGAGCAAAGCGGTGTGAGCCTGAACGGGGTGATCCTGTTGTCTCAACTGCTTACTTATGGACTGATGACAGAGACTACGCAACAGAATCCGGGCGATGGTCTGCCTTTTGAACTGGTGCTGCCCTCTTTTGCGGCTACCGCCTGGTACCACAACAAACTGCCCAATAAACCCGCCAAACTCGAACCCTTCCTGAAAGAAGTGGAAACTTTCGCCCTGGGCGATTATGCACTGGCTCTCAACAAAGGCGCATCCCTGGATGAAGCTTCCCTGAACAAGGTAGCCGAGAAGCTGCATGAATACATCGGCCTGCCGGTAGAATATATCAAGAAAGCCAATCTCCGCATCAATGGCCCCCAGTTTGAACAGGCTTTATTGGGCGATAAGAGCGAAATAACCGGGCGGCTGGACTCCCGTTTCTCCGGTGCCGCGTATGACCCGCTGAGTGAGGAAGCGGAGTATGATCCGATGGACTCCTATATTGACGGGGCCTTTACAGCTACTTTTAACGACTATGTTCGCAATACCCTGAAATTCGGTAAAGGGATGGAGTATAAAAACTTCGGGAATGTTGGCCGCTGGGATTTCAAGCGCCGCGGGTTTGTGGGCTTCCCGAATGTAATGAACGATCTGGCACAGGCCATGATCTATGACCCCAGCCTGAAAGTGATGCTGAACCAGGGCTATTATGATTTAGGTACGCCTTATTTTGAAGGAGAGTATGAAATGCAGCATCTGCCCATGCCGGCATCCCTGCAGAAAAACATTGAATATGCCCGGTATCATTCAGGACACATGGTGTACCTGCACCCGGAGTCGCTGAAGCAACTGCATGACAATGTAGCGAAGTTTATCAATGGCACTTATTCGGCGAACTGATCAAATCATCAATGAAAAAGAAGGATGAGAAGTAAAAGATCAGTACTGGCATTTTTTACTTCTCATCCTTCTTTTATCCATTTCTTACCCCCATTCTTAACGGCCATTTGCATGGCTTACCCGACCCACCATGCCTGATGTATGTGTAACCGCTGCCTGGCACGGGTGACGGCTGTGTACCACCACCGGAATAGTTCCGAAGGTTCCATGGCATACATGCTTTTTTCAAGGAAGAGGAAAACCTCATCCCATTCGCCACCCTGGGCCTTATGGCAGGTAACCGCATAACCGTATTTTACCCGCAGGCAGTTCAGGTAAGGGTCTTTGAGCATTTCCTGTTTGTAGGAGGCGGAATTGGGGGGTATGTTTTTATTTTTCATCCGGCGACTGAATTCCACCATCAACTGTCGTGATTGTTCCCGGCTGAAATTGGTATTGTTGCCATACAGGATGTCCAGGGAAAGCAGGATATCATATTCTTCACCGGAAGAATGTGCTATTACTTTTGCTTTTTTGAAATGCAGCCCATTGCGCAGGTATTCCTCTCCTAATTCAAGTATTGTAACAAAATCGCCGTTGGTAAGCGGTACTGAATAGTTATTCTGTACCACCATTAATACTTCTTTTTCCTGCAGTGGCAGGTCGGTTTGCCCGAATAGCTCCCTGCGAACAGCCCTGTTCAGGTCATTCACCATCCGGTTACTCCTTGCAATAGCCAATGTGCCATTGGTGCCTGCCTCGAGGAATTTGTGCACATAACTATAAAACAGGTGGCTTTCAGAGGGATGGATGGTTGTATTTTTCCTGTTGGCACCTGGGAATCTGATAAACCTGTTGACTGGATCCGGTTGCATATTACGGATGGCGGAAGCGAGGTTCAGCAGGTCATTACCCCTTGTTTGTCTTTCAATTTTCTCCAGGGTCATGACGATGGCTGTTCTGCCTTGTTTTACAAGCCAATCCTGGTCCAGGGCCGGGCTGAATGCTTGTCCAACCGGCGGCAACTGCCCTGGATCGCCTACGAAGATGATCTTGTTATTACCGGCAGCCTCAAAGAAATCGTTGAGCAGGAAACC
>CAZAOR010000244.1:0-2681 GCA_964486805.1 uncultured Sediminibacterium sp.
TTTAATAAACGCGTATTTCCTCGGGCGTTGTTCTTGTCGCAAACGGGCGAACGGGATCGTGGTGAGAGCGTCGAAAGCAACAATAAAGATACTTATCTGTATAATGGTGGGAAGGTCGGATAAGCCGATAGCCGCACCGAATGCGTCCTGCCATGTCCACAGTATTCCGGTAAATAAGATGGTCGAAAACAGCAAGGATAGAGCGGACGTACTGAAAATATCTTTTCTGAATTCCTCTCTACCGGCGAATCGAAAATATGCCGTTTCAAAACCATAGGTAAAAAGAACACTCAGTACCGGTATGGCGGAGTAGAGCAGGCTTTGCCGACCAAAATCCGTTGTCTGCACGTGTTTGGAATAAGTAAGCAGCGGCGCTAAGAGGTAGCCGACAAACCGGGCGAAAACAGAGCTCACGCCGTACCAAAGAGTTTGCCCTGCTAATTTTTTTATACCGCTCAACTAGTCTGATTTTAATGCAGCCCGCAATAAAAGATACTGAAACGACAAATTTACACAATGTAGCGTTAAATAGCGGCCAGGTGATTGGCTGATGGCATTGGGCATTGGGGAAGAATATGGTCATCCCGCCAATAACCTTAGGGATGAATATCTGCCGGCGGTCCGTTTTGGAATGCGTACCCCGGTGGAGCAAAACGGGGATCCCGCAGGAAGCTGGAATCCGTTAAGCTGCGGAGAAAGGCCGTCAGTTGACCGATTTCAAAATTGGAAAGCGGCAGTTTATGCCGCAAAAGGGAATCTGTGTGTGTATCCGGTACCATGTTCTTCCGGTAATGCTCCATGACACTGAGGAGGGAATAAAAACGGCCATCATGCCCATAAGGAAAACTGACTGCTACATTGCGCAGACTGGGCACTTTGAATTTCAGGGAGTCACCCGGGTCCCCGGTGATCCGCATGCGACCGGAATCTTTCAGGTAGGGGTCCATGGGTATACCGGTATTCCGGTAGCTGAAATCAGTGAAAAAGGGCGGGGGATGACAGGACACACATTTTTTTTGGAAAATCTCGTACCCCAATCTTTCCGGTAAAATAAAACTGGCTTGTCCCCGCATGACCTGATCGTATTTGCTGTTGCTGCTCACCAGTTGCAGCAGAAACTGGCTCAATGCCTTGCCCAGTCGCTGGGTCGTAATAGCCGTATCACCAAAAGCGGCTTTGAAGAGGGGGGGATAAGATGGGTCCTTTCGCAGTTTTTCTAAAACATGCGTGATCGTTTCTGCCATCTCATTCGGTGCTGTAATCGGAGCCAGGGGCTGTAAATCGAGGTGATTGATTCCCCCATCCCACATAAATGCCTTTTGCCAGGCAAGATTATACAGGCCCGGTGCATTGCGGGTTGTATAGGAGTTGTTATACCCATGGCTGAGCGGATGATCATAGGTAGCAAAAGCCCCGAATTGCTGGTGGCAGGTTCCGCAGGAAAAATTGCCGTCTTTGCTTAACTGTCCATCATAAAATAGTTTTTTTCCCAGGTTGATTCCTTCTTCCGTCAGCGGATTTTTTGAGAAATCATATACCGGCTTTGGCCATCCGGGTGGTACACTGAAAACAACCGGATGCACCCGATGCCGGTTATCAATGCGGATCCAGGCAAGACAAACAATCCCCAGCAACACAGCAACAAGGACATATTTCGGCAGACGCATCTATTCAATGGATTTGAGTGAAAACATGGCGGCATAATTATCGGCAAACTGCAGGGCCAGCGGACCGGGGCTATGACAGAAAGCCAGGTTTTGCAGGCGGAATACAGTCGGGCCTTTGAACCAGCAATTCAGGTCGGCATTCAGGTCAATCGCATGCAAGGTTCCGGTATTTTCCGGCAGGTTGATACGGATTGTCTTCAAGACATTCCATTTACCGGCAAACCCGCCGATATGGTAACTGAAGCGATGACCGGGAACGGGAAGATGGGGTGAATTGCCTTCCAGTTTTGCCATGATATACCCGGAATTCCAGGTCCAGAACATCCCGTTCGCAGGATCCAGGGCGCCCGCCTGGATGCCGGATACATTGTGGAGGCTGTCGACACCTAATAAAAACTGCACTTCTCGGATAGCGGGGTCCGGAATATGGATGCGTATACCTGCCGAATTGCTGTCCAATGCATCTATCAGGTAGTATTCATTGGATGGCTGGTAAACGGTCCCGTCTTTTTTTATAAATACAAGATGGGATACATAAAAACGAAAACGGGTAATCGATAAGGTGTCCCCCAATATGTTTACATAAGACTGGTCCGGTATGACAACGGACTTGCCCATGACCGCGCGGAACCGGATACTGATCGGTTGTTGGGCAGCCAAGGAACAAGCTGCAAGTAAACCAACCACGCAGAGGACAGGTATTATTTTTCTCATGGCTCGTCCCGGTTTATTTTTTTCCGCAGCAGCTTGGCAAAGGATTGTTTTTGCTTAAACGCTTTTTTCCGTTCCAGGGATGCCCGGGTGGGTTTGGTGGTTCGGCGTATTTTTTGGGGGGTCAGGGCAATTGCTACTAATTGCAGCATTTTGTGTATTACCTGTGCTTTATTGCCTAACTGGGTTCGCTCGGATTGTGATTTCACGAGCAGGCAGCCATCATCTGTGATGCGATTCGCCAATTTCTCCCGGATCAGTTGTTTTTGCGCAGGAGTAACCAGCCCTGATGCGGAAATATCC
>CAZAOR010000245.1:0-3416 GCA_964486805.1 uncultured Sediminibacterium sp.
ATGCGGCAGAGTCGTCTGCATGGAAATGACCGGTGCGGTCCGGTGGTACATTCAGTAACATATTTCCACCGTTTCCAACGGAATGCAGGTAAATATTGAAAAGGGCTTCCGGGGTCTTCACTTTGTTGTCTTCTGCCGCATGATAAAACCATCCTGGCCGTATGGAAACATCTGCTTCCGCGGGTATCCAGGCCTGTCCGTTAATATTGCCCCGGTTAAGGGTATCGGTCGGCGGCGCTTCCTTACCCGGTTTGTATCCTGCGGTATCCAGCAGGTTCCAGTTGGTAGGGTTGATCATCCCCCTTTCATTGCCGCACCAGCGGGCGCCGGGACCTACATCACTGAAGATCACAAGCTGGGGTTGCCAACTGAAAACTGAGTCTTTGAACCGTTTGAAATCATATACCTGCTTCCTGCCATTGGGCCCCTCCCCATTGGCACCATCCCACCACAGCTCAAAATATTTGCCATACTTTGTGAGCAGTTCTTTCATGGAAGCGATATACACATCATTGTAAGCGGGTGTGCCATAGGCGGGGTGATTACGATCCCAGGGAGAGATATATACCCCCATATCCAGTCCGGCCTTATGACAGGCATCAGAAAGCGCTCTTACCACATCGCCTTTCCCATCCATCCATTTACTCTCCCGAACCGTATGAGTACTGTATTTACTGGGCCATAAACAAAACCCATCATGGTGCTTGGCGGTAAGAATGATCCCTTTGGCACCTGCCTGTTGGGCGATTCTTACCCATTGGGCACAGTCCAGATCGGAAGGATTGAAAACAGCAGGATCTTCCTTGCCATCCCCCCATTCTTTGTCCGTAAACGTGTTGGGGCCAAAGTGAACAAACAGGTAAAACTCTTTTTCTGCCCATTGCTGTTGTGTTTTGGAAGGCAGGGGTGGCAGGGGAGCGGGTTGCTGCGCATAAACAGATATGCCTGTTATACAACACCATATACCGACAAACAACCGTAACATAGTCTTGTGTCTTTTGTTTTTTGTATTGGCGGATTGGTTGCTGGTCTTTGGTCTAATGCATGGCAGACCTACAAGCAGCGGTAACATTCTCATCAGCCTAAGATACAAACAAAGAGGTGGATCAGTTACAGGCTCAATGCGCAACCGTGAGCGCACGTTTGTACAACTGGATCGTGTTCTGGAATCCGAGATAGAGAGCATCGCAGATCAATGCATGTCCAATGCTCACTTCATCCAGGAAGGGGATACTTTTAGCAAACCAGCCCAGGTTTTCCAGGTCCAGATCATGGCCCGCATTGAGTCCGAGCCCCAGGGATTGCGCCAGGATAGCTGCTTCCCGATACGGCCTGATGGCTGTTTCGGGATCCTGCAATTTGTATTGACGGGCATAGTTTTCAGTATAGAGTTCAATACGGTCGGCACCGGTTGTAGCAGCAGCCCGTACCATTGCTTCCACAGGGTCAACAAAAATGGATACCCGGATATTCTGTGCCTTAAATACCGGGATCAGATTTTTCAGATAATCCTGGTGCCGGATGGTATCCCAGCCATGATCACTGGTGAGTTGTCCCAGGGCATCCGGAACCAGGGTCACCTGATGGGGTTTTGTTTCCAGCACCAGATCGATGAATTTTTGTTCTGTAGGATTGCCCTCAATATTGAATTCTGTTGTGATGATCTGACGGATATCCCGCACGTCCTGGTAACGGATATGCCGTTCATCCGGCCTGGGATGTACCGTAATCCCATCTGCCCCGAACGACTGCGCATCCATGGCTGCTTTTACAATGTCAGGGTTATTACCACCGCGGCTGTTGCGCAGGGTAGCGATCTTATTGATATTGACACTGAGTTTTGTCATACAGCAAAATTACAAACAAGCGGGTATTGAAAGGGATTCGTCTTTAATGCCTTGTTTCGTACGCCTTAGTTGGCTTAGTCTTACTTTTGTACCAAACTTTCCGGCATTAGCCGTGTTATTTAACCGGATGTCTTACCAATCATTAGAAGCCTGCCTTTCAGACCTGGAACGTATCGGGCAATTGATACGTGTTAAAGAGCAGGTGGATCCTTACCTGGAGATGGCGGCTATCCACCTGCGCGTTCATGAAGCGGGCGGGCCTGCCCTCTTATTTGAAAATGTGAAGGGTACCAAGTATCGTGCGGCTTCTAATATCTTCGGTACCCTCGACAGGAGCCGTTATATTTTCCGGAAGCGATTCGAGATTGTCCGCCAACTGATCGATCTGAAAAATGATCCCTCCTTGCTCATGCGACACCCCCTGCAATATGCCGGCGCTGCCATGGCTGGGTTCGATTCTTTGCCTTTACGCAATCCCCTGAGAAAACCGGTTTTATACGAGGAAGTGCAGATACACGACCTGCCCCTGATCCATCACTGGAAAATGGATGGAGGTGCTTTTATCACTTTACCCCAGGTGTATACGGAGGATGCAGACCGGCCGGGTATCCGGAATGCCAATCTCGGCATGTATCGTATCCAGCTTTCGGGCAACGATTATCTGCCGGATCAGGAAATCGGTTTACATTATCAGTTGCACCGTGGCATCGGTATCCATCAAACCCGTGCGAATGCGAAAGGTTTGCCTTTGCGCGTCAGTTGTTTTATTGGCGGACCGCCTGCGCACACCGTTGCCGCTGTAATGCCTTTGCCGGAAGGATTGAGTGAATTATCCTTTGCAGGCGTTTTGGGCGGGCGAAGATTCCGGTATGTATACCGGGATGGTTTTTGTGTCAGCACGGATGCGGATTTTGTGATCACCGGCGAAGTTTATCCCGGTGAAAATAAACCGGAAGGACCTTTTGGCGATCATCTTGGTTATTACAGCCTGCAACATCCATTCCCGGTCATGCGGGTACATAAAGTATATGCGCGGAAAAACGCAATCTGGCCTTTCACGGTTGTTGGCCGGCCGCCACAGGAGGATACCAGTTTTGGTGAATTAATACATGCATTAACCGGCAAAGCTGTTGCGCATGAGATACCCGGCCTGAAAGAAGTTTACGCAGTGGATGCTGCAGGTGTACATCCCTTATTATTGGCAGTAGGCAGTGAACGTTATACGCCTTATATGCCTGCCAGACAGCCTGCTGAATTGCTTACCATCTCGAATCATATTCTCGGTACCGGTCAGCTCAGCCTGGCCAAGTTCCTGCTGATTACAGCACCTGAAAACACGCAGCGGGTTTCGGCCCAGGATCCCCGGTCTTTTTTTCAGTTCCTGCTGCAAAGGGCCGATTGGCAGCGGGACCTGCATTTTCATACCCAAACTACCATTGATACCCTGGATTATTCCGGCCAGGGCCTGAATAGCGGTAGTAAACTGGTTATCGCTGCTTATGGGGATCCAAAGCGGGAATTATCTTCAGAATTGCCCGATTGCTTCTCCGGCTTGCCTGCCATGGGCCA
>CAZAOR010000246.1:0-9375 GCA_964486805.1 uncultured Sediminibacterium sp.
CTGCATGAGTTATATGGCGACAGTTTGCAGATACTTGGCTTCCCTGCGAATGATTTTAGGGAGCAGGAGCCGGGTACAGATGCCCAGATTGCAGAATTTTGCCGACTTAACTATGGTGTCAGTTTTCCGCTTATGCAGAAATCGCGGGTAGTAAAAGGAGCGGATCAGAACCCTGTATTTTACTGGCTTACCCATGCAGGAGCCAATGGTTGGTGCAATCAGGCGCCAAAATGGAACTTTAATAAATATGTAGTGAATGAAGCAGGGGAGTTGGTGGCGTATGCTTCGCAGGACGTTTCGCCTTTGTCGGAAGCATTTCAAAAATGGCTGAAATAAGACCCCCGTACTCCCTGTTATGCACCTCCATATTTTACAACATGTATCATTTGAAACACCTGGCAGCCTGATCTCCTGGGCTGATGACAGGGTCATCAGTTATACCATTACAGAACTGTACAGGCAGGACCCTCATTTCCCTGAGATGGATGCATCGGATGTACTGATCATTATGGGCGGACCGATGGGTGTGTATCAAGCAGAAAAGTATCCCTGGCTCAACGATGAGATTCGGTTTATCCGTGATATTATTTTCAGCGGTCACAAGGTTTTGGGTATCTGCTTAGGCGCGCAGTTGATTGCTGCAGCCCTGGGTAAAAATGTGTATCCCGGCCCTGCAAAAGAAATCGGCTTTTTCCCGGTCAATTTTTCTGCAACTGCAAAAGGCAACCCGCTTTTTACACATTTTGGGGCTTCTTACACTGCTTTTCACTGGCACGGAGATACTTTCGATCTACCGGATGGGGCACAATTATTGGCTTCCAGTTCGGGATGTGTGAACCAGGCATTCCTTTTAAATGAGCATGTGATTGGATTACAGTTCCATTTGGAGATCGGTCAGGATGAATTGGAATCGATGCTCCTGCATGGTGCATCTGAGCTGGCGGAAAAAGGTAATTATATCCAACAGGCAGCCACCATCAGGTCGCATGCTTCGCTGCTTGTGCAGCAAAAAAAGGATCTATACAAACTGTTAGATGGTTTTCTGCTTACACCGGGCATTTCTCATGATAATTGATGAGTTCGATCGGGCTGCGTTCAATGGAGATACCGCTATACTGCCGTTTGATATCATCCAATACGGCTTCTACTTCTTCTCCGGTTTTTAGTGTAACGAGTTTATTGCGGAACTCTTTAATATTGGGCAGACCGCGCAGGTAATTGGCATAGTGGCGGCGCATTTCATTAATGCCAGCAATCGGTCCTTTCCATTCGAGGGATTTTCGCAGGTGTTTCCGGGCTACTTCCACCCGTTCTTCCAGGGTAGGCGGCGCTGGCATTTCGCCGGTTTGTAAAAAGGTCTTGATCTCCCGGAATATCCAGGGATATCCAATTGCCGCGCGACCGATCATGATCCCGTCAATACCATAGCGGTTTTTGTATGCCAGTGCTTTTTGCGGACTGTCAATATCTCCGTTTCCGAAAATAGGGATCTTAATACGCGGATTATTTTTCACTTTGGCAATCAGGGTCCAGTCGGCACTGCCCTTGTACATCTGTGCCCGGGTACGGCCATGAATGGCGAGTGCCTTAATGCCCACATCCTGCAGACGTTCTGCCACTTCTTCAATATTCTTGGAGTCTTCATCCCAACCCAGGCGGGTTTTAACGGTAACAGGCAGGTGGGTACTTTTTACAACGGCATCTGTCAGCCGAACCATCAGGTCCACATCTCTCAAAACGCCCGCACCTGCACCCTTGGTCACAACCTTTTTAACGGGGCAGCCGAAATTAATATCGAGCAGGTCGGGCTGTACAGTTTCTACAATCCGGGCGCTCAGGGCCATGGCTTCCTCATCTCCCCCAAAAATCTGGATTCCAATAGGCCGTTCATAATCGAAAATATCCAGCTTCTGCCTGCTTTTGATGGCATCCCGGATCAAACCTTCGCTGCTGATAAATTCTGTGTACATCAGGTCGGCCCCATTATCTTTACAAACGGCGCGGAAAGGCGGGTCGCTGACATCTTCCATAGGTGCCAGCAACAGGGGGAAATCGGGTAATGATATATTTTCGATATGAACCATTCTTCCGGCTGTTGCGTTTGAAAGCCGCTCATCCTCAAACGCCATCAGGATGTGCGGGAATTTGCAAATTTACAACTCTTATCATTCTCCTATGACTACAGAGAGGCCCGTTATTAACTATCCCCTCCAGTTCGCTTTCCTGGTAGGCCTGATGGGTGTGAGTATCCTGCTCAGTGCCCTGCTGATACCCCTGATCGGCAGTATGGTACTGCATGTGCCCTTTCTACAGGTGCTGACAATGATCAACCAGCCGGAACATGCCAACCTGGCCAGGTGGATGAATACGCTTGCTTCTTTTCTGTCATTTTTCCTCCCCTCCCTGGCGCTGGCGCGTATCCTGAGCCGACATCCTTTTGAAAAGCTTGGTTTTACCCGCAGGATCCAATTGCGGGAAATTGGCGTAATTCTTGGCATCACGGTTGCCAGTATTTTATTGAGCGGTTCCCTGGGCGCCCTGAATGAAAAGATCCCCCTCCCCGCCGGTTGGCTGGCAAAAGCAAGACAACTGGAGGATACCTATAAAACCTCCGTTATGGCTATGGCACACATGCAGTCATTGTCGGATTACCTGCTGGCATTGCTGGTGATGGCAGCAGCGCCGGCATTGTTTGAAGAAGTGCTGTTCCGCGGCGGTTTTCAGCAGGTGCTGGTTGGCTGGACACGCCATAAATGGGCTGGCCTGCTGCTGACTTCCATCCTTTTCAGCGCCATCCATTTTTCTTATTTCGGGTTCCTGCCGCGCATGGCCCTGGGTATTGTTCTGGGACTGATCTTTCTGGAAACCGGGAAGCTATGGTTAAGTATCCTGCTGCATTTTATGAATAATGCACTGGTGGTCACTCAACTGTATTTCGCCGGACTCCAAGGGAAACCGATTGATAAGACCATGGATGAAAGTGCACCCATCTGGTGGGGCTTAATTGCCCTGGTATTATTGGGCTACCTGTTCAGGGTGCTTCGGCAATGGGAAAATGAACAACGAAGAAGGAATCATGAAATACCGGAACACAGCGGAGATTAGGCCGGTCGGACGGGCCAGCCAAAGAGAGAAAGGGCCGGCTCCTTTGGGCTCCGCATTGTATTGCGGGGCCGTAATAGATTATCAGATCAATTTTAAACAGGCTTTTACTATTTTTCATTTTTAATTTCCTCCTCATGGCTTTTTCCTGGCCTGTTTTTCGTACGCGGGCGCTGAGTGCCGTTGTTTTTGTGATTATTATGATTGCAGGGTTATTGTGGAATCAATGGACCTTTCTCCTGCTATTCTCCGTTATCCATTTCGGCTGCTGGCATGAATACAATAAGCTGGTGGGTCTGATAGATCCGGCTTATCAAACCATTCATCCCCTGCATAAATACGGGGTACCCTTGATCGGCTGGGGTTTGATGCTCTGGATGACCGATCAGACCTATCATCTTGGCAACCTGCGTATAGCACTGCTGGGATGGTTATTTTGCTGGATAGGGCTGATCGCCTTTATTGTCGGTGAAATGTTATTGTCTTCCCCAATCCGGCCCCGTTTATGGGCCCACTCCTTTTCAGGGATCTTATATATATCACTGAGTACCGGCCTGATGATGCGGTTGTACGGGAATCCCGGTCAGGCATGGGAGATGCATCCCTCCTGGTTATTACCGGTACTGCTGATCTGTGCGATCTGGATCAATGATACCATGGCCTATATTGTGGGATCGCTGATCGGTAAAACACCGTTTTCTGCCATCTCTCCTAAAAAAACCTGGGAAGGAACGATAGGGGGTGCGATCCTGGCCGTTACAGCCATCAGTCTGGCCGGCCATTACTGGCTTGCAATCGGCTGGCCGGCATTATTGGCGATATCCCTCACGGCGGCGGTAGCCGGTACCGCCGGCGACTTGCTGGAAAGTAAATTAAAAAGGCTGGCAGGTGTAAAAGACAGCGGTACCATGATGCCCGGTCATGGTGGGTTCCTGGATCGTTTTGATTCCCTTTTAGTTGCTACCACGGTACTATGGTGCATATGGATATGGTTGGCAGGATAGTTAATAGAAGAGCCGGTCCCCAACGCAAGTATGCTTAAAGGGTTTTACATTTGTCGTTCAAACTGTTCGCATGACCATTCACCGGGAAGGATATAAAACCATTGCTATTGCTGCGTTGATCTTCGGGGTTTTCAATCTGGCCTCTTTTACCTTTTTAAGCGAGTCATTACCCTGGTTGGCCATTTTACTGTTTATCATAACGCTTGGATTGTTTCTATTTCTTATCTCCTTTTTTCGTATTCCAGATCGGGTTTTAACCCGGGGAGAAGACCTGGTTATTTGCCCTGCAGATGGAAAAGTAGTAGTGATTGAAGAGATCACGGATACAGAATATTTCAAGGACCGCCGCATACAGGTAAGTATATTTATGAGTCCTGCGAATGTGCATGTGAACCGCAATCCCATAAGCGGAGAAGTATTGTACAGCCAGTATCATCCCGGGCAGTATTTAGTGGCCTGGCATCCTAAATCGTCTACCGATAATGAGCGCTGGAGCGTGGTAACGCGGAACAGCGGGGGTACGATCCTGTATAAGCAGATTGCAGGTGCCCTGGCCAGGCGGATCTGTAATTATACCCAGGTGGGTGAACAGGTGGAGCAATGTGCAGAATTCGGGTTTATTAAATTCGGCAGCCGGGTGGATATCCTGTTACCCATCGGCACAAAGATCGATGTAAAAATGGGACAGGCAGTGAAAGGCGGGGTGACTGTTCTGGCCCGGTGGTAACTCGGACATAGTCAATGGTGCATGGTGAATGGACAATGACTTACTGTGTACTGTTCACCATGCAGTTCTCTCATAATATCCCTTCCAGTTCCTTTAAGTGGCATATTTCATAGGTAGCCCGAACATGCGGCTTGATACCCAGGTGGTTTACAAAAATGGTATCCAGTCCGGCATTGATGCCCCCTTGAATATCGGCCTCTAAATTATCGCCGATCATGATGGTGGTAGCAGGATCGGCACCGGCTTTTTGCAAAGCGTATTCGAAGATTGCTTTATGTGGTTTGAGGCTGTTACTGGCTTCAGAAGTGATAAGTTCCCGGAAATAACCATCCAGCCCTGATAGTTTTATTTTCCGGTACTGCACTTTTTCAAATCCATTTGTTACCAGGTGCATCTGATAACCTTTCTGCTGGAGATACTGTAGTATTTCATGGGTATAGGGAAACAGTTTTTTCCGGGTGGGTAATAATTCCAGAAAGGCAACAGACATTTGTCGGGCCAGGGCTTCATCGGCTATTTTGAAATCGAGTAGACTCAGCCACATCCTTTTCCAGCGCAATTCATCCTGTTTAATAAAGCCCCTGGTATAACGTTCCCAGAGGCGGGTATTGTGGTGGCTGTAGCGTTCAAAAAAATCTCCGAATGAAGGTATGCCTTTGTCTGCAAGCTGATATTGTTCAAAAAGCGCCTGCAATGATTCACTGGCATTGCTTTCGAAATCCCATAAGGTATGATCCAGATCGAAGAAAAGGGTTTTGTAAAACATCCTGCAAAATACGAAGTACAAGGAATAATGTTCGAAGTGCCAATGACCAACCAGGGGGGCTGAAATCATAAAGAAATGCCTATTTGCCATCCGTACTTCGTAATTTGTACTTCATACTTCGTACTTTAAACTCCCGTTATGCTGATCATTGTTACAGGGGCATCAAAAGGTATTGGTAAGGCGGTTGCAGAGAAATTTGCTTCGGAAGGGCATGACCTGCTCTTGTGCAGCCGCGGCGCCAAAGCCCTTTATGATACGGTGGAAGAGATCCAGCGTAAGTATCCCGGCGTGGCCATTCGGGCGAGGATAGCAGATCTTGGCATTCCCGGGGAAGCCATAGCTTTTGGGGAGTGGTGCCTGGAATTAGGGATACCGGATGTGCTGGTGAATAATGCCGGTTTCTTTTTACCGGGGGCCATCCATGCGGAATCGGCAGGTACGCTGGATACCATGTTACAGGCCAACCTGTACAGCGCTTATCATGTTACCCGTGCAGTGCTTCCCGCTATGATGAAAGCCGGGAGGGGACATATTTTCACCCTTTGCTCCATCGCTTCTCATACGGCATATCCCAATGGGGGCAGCTATGGCATCAGCAAATTCGCTTTGCTGGGATTCACTAAAAACCTGCGGGAAGAACTGAAACCCTATCATATCAAAGTGACGGCTGTAAGCCCGGGAGCCACGTACAGCGCCAGTTGGGAAGGTTTTGAGGTAGACCGGTCGCGTATGATGGAAACAGCCGATATCGCCGCCCTCATTTACACGGCCGCCCATCTTTCCCCTGCTGCTAATGTGGAGGATATTATTATACGGCCGCAACCGGGCGACCTCTGAAGCAAAATGAAAAACGGAAACAGGATAACCATATTACTGTTGCTTCATCATGCACTCCCGGCGATCCCCCTGCGGAATATTGCATCCCGCGTTGCTATTCGTTGTTCTCATAACAATTCCTTCACAAACAATTCATAATCCCGTAACAGGGAACTAACAGTCACTTCATATTACCGTGGGACTTTTGTAAAACCTCCGGTATGGAAAGACGCACTTTAGACGTTGTGGTCATGAGCGACCTGCACCTGGGTACCTTTGGTTGCCACGCACAGGAAATCGTTCGCTATCTCAAAAGCATACAGCCCCAGATACTGGTCCTGAATGGGGATATTATCGATATCTGGCAATTCAAAAAAAGATATTTCCCGGTTGCACATATGCAGGTACTGAAGGAGATCATGCACCTGCTCAGTAAAGGCACCCGGGTCATTTACATTACCGGGAACCACGATGAAGCCCTCCGCCGCTACAGCGATATCGAGATTGGCAATTTTCAGCTGACGGATAAAGTAGTGATGGAGATCAATGGCAAAATGACCTGGATATTTCATGGGGATGTATTTGATGCCACTACCAAAGGAAGCGCCAAGCTCCTGGCTAAATTAGGCGGGCATGGCTATGATCTCCTGATCCACCTTAACAGCCTGATCAATTGGTTTTTGAAAGCAATGGGCAAGGAAAAAATGAGTTTCAGCAAAAAAGTCAAAAACAGTGTCAAAAAAGCGGTAGCCTGGATTGGTGATTTTGAGCAAACGGCGGCCGAGCTGGCTATTGAAAAGCAATACGATTATGTGATCTGCGGCCATATTCACCAGCCGCAAAAAAGGGAAGTTGTTACCAAGGACGGGTCGGTGATGTATCTGAACAGTGGTGACTGGATTGAAAACCTTACCGCACTGGAATACCATCACAACGAATGGCACATCTTCCAGTATGAAGATAAAAATTTTGATTCCGCCAGTGCACCCGTCGTATCCATGGAAAAAAAGCTGCCGGTGCTGAATGTGGTAACAGATGAAGTGGCTTTATTTCTTCACTCATTGGTAGTTAATTAATGAAGATATTTTACGCGATACAGGCAACAGGAAATGGCCATATCAGCAGGGCCATGGAAATCATGCCCTACCTGCAGCAATATGGTCAGGTGGATGTTTTTTTGAGCGGCAGCAACAGCCATTTGCAACCCAACCTGCCTGTTCGTTACAGAAGTGCGGGCGTCAGTCTTTTTTATGGCAATAAAGGCGGTCTGGATTACTGGCGTATGTGGAAAGAGTTGCATATCCGCCATATCTGGCAGGAGGCGAAGGCATTGCCTGTTGAGGAATATGACATCGTACTCAACGATTTTGAAAGTATTACGGCCCTTGCCTGTCGCCTGAAGCGGATCTCTTCGCTTGGTTTCGGTCACCAGGCCAGTTTCCAGAGCCGTAAAACACCCCGGGCCAAACGATTTGATCCGGCCGGCGAGTGGGTGTTGCGGCATTATGCTCCTGCCACGGATAACCTGGGACTGCATTTTCGTGCTTATGACAGCAATATCTATTCTCCGATTATCAAAAGGGAGATTATAGATGCCGACCCCATGGATAAGGGCCATATTACCGTTTACCTGTCGCATTACAGTGATGAAGTGGTGCTGGCATCCTTGCAGCAGTTACCGGATGTGCATTTCGAAGTCTTCTCAAAAAAGGTGAAGAGACCGGTATTCTTTAAAAATTGTCGCCTCCTGCCCATCAGCAACCAGGGTTTTACACAAAGTCTTATTCAGGCACATGGGGTGATTACCGGCGCTGGTTTTGAAACACCTGCTGAAGCACTTTACCTGGGTAAGAAATTGCTGGTGCTGCCGATTCGCGGACAGTATGAGCAATGGTGTAATGCTGCAGCCCTTCAATCATTCGGGGTGCCGGTAGTCGAAAAGATGGATGCCTTGTTTCCCGGGCGGGTACAATCCTGGCTGGCCGGCCCTGATCCGCAGCAATTGGTTTTATCACACAGTACCTATGCATTGGTGCAAATGGCAGTGGAGAAAGCCCGTGCGATGGCAAAAAAAACTGCCACAACAGAAAGCCTGCTGACAGAAGAAGACCTGCTAGCTTTATTCTGAATCAGACTGCTTCGGCTGCTAACAGCACCTGCCAGGCTTCGCTTATCTTTCCGGCATCTAACAAGGATGCGGCATATTTGTGCAATTCGATTTCCATTTCTGCGGGATTGATACTGAAATAACCGATAATATTCCTTAATTGTCCATCATCAAAAGCCGGGTTCACTTCCGGAAGTGCCGATACGTTTGCCAGCATCGCGAGTTGATTACCTGTAAGTACTTTGCTTTTGCGGATGCTTTCCGGCAAAGCATCTATCCCGATACCTAATTCCGTGTTGGGTTTAGGTACTTCAAACAGGTTCTCTTCCTGCACCCGGCAATACCAGTTTCCGCCAAGTCGCGCTACCAGATCCAGCTTTCGGGGATCGGGAATACCCTTGCTGCCCAGTACGGCATCATCCACATGCATGCACAAAACTTCGGCAATCACCAACTGGCCGGCACCGCCGCTTTCTCCCAGACTTTTTACTTCCAATACCCGGCATTCCATTTTTACCGGCGATTCCTTTACCATGGGCGGCTTGACCAGGGTAGCCGGTTCGGCAGTGAAACCGGCTTTTTCAAATTCGTTCATGCCTTTGGGGTATTCGCAACTGGCCAGGCTGGTTTGCTGTACCATGCGGTAAGTAACAATATTCACCACGCATTCGGGTACTTCCAGCACATTTTGCAAGGTATGTTTGGTGGTATTATCCCGCAGCCGGCGGGAAGGAGAAAATATCAGTATCGGCGGCTGGGTAGAAAACATGTTAAAAAAACTGAAGGGACTGAGATTGACTTTACCACCCGCATCAATAGTACTGGCAAAACAAATGGGTCTTGGCGCAATAAC
>CAZAOR010000247.1:0-6137 GCA_964486805.1 uncultured Sediminibacterium sp.
CGGGCGCGCCGGCCGGCCCGTAAGTTGCCTTCAGCGGCATGGAACGGCCGGGGGACGCCTCGATCACTTGCTGGGCCGAGGCCGAAGTTGCCAGGCTGCCGATGGTTGCCTGCCTGGCGCCAGAATCCAGTACCCGCTGCAGTTCTTCCCCGGTTTTAATACCGCCGCCGAAATCAATCTCCAAGCTGGTTTCCGTGGCAATGGATTCCAATACCGACCAGTTCTTTACTTGGCCGGCCTTGGCTCCATCCAGGTCAACCAGGTGCAGTTGCCGCATCCCTGCCGCTTCAAACTGTTTAGCCACTTCCAGCGGGTCATCTGCATAGATTTGCTGCCGGGTATAATCCCCTTCCGTCAAACGGACGCATTTGCCATCGATAATATCTATTGCCGGAATGATTTTCATAAATAATTTCTATATAATATCGGCCTCCGTTTAAAATTGTCTGTAAGTTTTGTAATGACTATTTCCACTAGTCCGATTTTGCATTATTCGTTTCAGGCGATCAGGCTTTCTCAATAAAATTGCGGATCAGTTGTTCCCCGGCTTTGGCACTTTTTTCCGGATGGAACTGTACCCCGTAAAAATTGGCTTTGTGCAGGGCACTGCTGAATCCTTGTCCATAGTTTGTTACTGCTGCAGTTTCGGTACATACTTCCGCATAGTAACTGTGTACAAAATAAAAATAGGCGCCTGCGGGGATCCCATCAAAAAGAAGGCCGCTGGTCTGCTCAACCGTATTCCAGCCGATCTGGGGAATTTTCAATACCCCTTCAAACCGGCGTACATCGGTTGGGAACAAGCCCAGGCAGGGTGTATCATTTTCTTCGCTGTACCGGCAAAGCAATTGCATACCCAGGCAGATGCCGAGTACGGGTTGACGGAGCGATTGCAATACGCTATCGAGCCCCCTTTCGCGGAGGTAAGCCATGGCTGAACTGGCTTCACCCACCCCCGGAAAAATCACCTTATCTGCCGATTGAATCAGTTGGTGATCATCCGTTACGACTGCTTCCACGCCGATCCGCTCGAGTGCGTAGCATACCGACTGAATATTTCCTGCATTGTATTTGACGATTACCAGTTTCATCTGTAATTTTATTTTACCAGCGACAATAGCTCATCCGGTAGAGTATCAGTTTCCCAAACTGAAGGTGGCGGGTTCGAGTCCCGTTTGTCGCTCCATTTTATAGCACCTGTTGCAGGAATTTCCGGGTACTTTCCCGGATATCCTGTGCATCTTCCAGTGCGCGAATATAAGCGGTACCGATAATGGCGCCATTGGCATATTGACATACCGTTTGAAAAGTTTCCCGGTCCTTCACGCCAAAACCAACCAGCACCGGGTTTTTCAACGACATATCCCGGAGTTTTTCCAGGTAATGTGATACGGCTTTAAAATCCTTGTCCTTTCCGGTAGTGGCAGAAGAACTGACGGCATAGAGGAACCCGCTGCTGAGTGCATCCAGCTTACGGAGTCGTTCCGCTGATGTTTCCGGTGTAACAAGGAAAATAAAGTCAAGTCCGTATTTTTTCAATACCGGCCCGTATATGGTTTCGTATTCATACGCCGGCAGGTCAGGCAGTATCAGTCCATCCACCCCTGCACTGGCAGCATCGGCACAAAACCTTTCAAACCCGTATTGCAATACCGGGTTCATATAACCCATGAGAATAACGGGGAGATGGATGGTTTCCCGGAAACCCTGCAATTGATCCAGCAGTACCTCAATGCTCATACCATTGGCAATCGCTCTGGTACCGCTTGCCTGTATGACCGGCCCATCAGCCAGGGGGTCACTATACGGGATGCCCAGTTCAATCAGGTCAACCCCATTTTCCTGGAGGCTTTGCATAACGGTCAGTGTGCTGTTGCGTTCCGGGTACCCGGCCGTGCAATACACGTTGAGTACTTGCTGTGATTTCCGCTTCAATAATTCCTGTATCCGGCTCATTGCTTATTGATCAGTTTTGTTGCAGATGTTGCATATAGGTTGCCAGGTCTTTATCCCCACGTCCGCTGAGGCAAACCACTACTTTATCGGATGGCCACAGGGGTAGTTTGTTTAAAGCCGCAAAAGCATGGGCTGTTTCCAGTGCCGGGATAATTCCTTCCGTCCGGCTCAGATGGAATGCTGCACTCAGTGCTTCTTCATCCGTAGCATGCAGGAAAATTCCCCTGCCACTCTCGGCCAGGTTGGCGTGCATGGGACCGATACCGGGATAGTCGAGTCCTGCAGAAATACTGTGTGGTTCAATCACCTGTCCATCGGCTGTCTGCATAACCAGGCTTTTACTGCCATGCAGGATGCCTGGCTTGCCGAGTTGAGAAGTAGCGGCACTCATGCCCGTATCGATCCCATGACCGGCTGCTTCGACAGCTACCAGCTTGACAGACAATTCATCCAGGTAATGATAGAAAGCGCCCGCAGCATTGCTGCCACCACCCACGCAGGCTACCACATAATCAGGGAGCGGTGAACCGGTTTTTTCCAGCAATTGCCGGCGCATTTCTTCACTGATCACGCTTTGGAAGCGGGCAACCATATCCGGATAGGGATGCGGACCTACCACGCTCCCGATGATATAATGGGTATCCGCCGGGTTGTTGATCCAATCGCGGATGGCTTCATTGGTGGCATCCTTGAGGGTCATACTGCCACTGGTGGCCGGAATGACCCTGGCTCCGAGCATTTGCATCCTTGCTACGTTCGGCGCCTGCCGCTCGATATCTTTTTCACCCATATACACAATGCATTCCATCCCCTTCAGGGCGCATACCGTTGCCGTGGCCACACCATGCTGTCCGGCACCGGTTTCCGCAATGATGCGTGTTTTACCAAGTCGCCTGGCCAGTAATATCTGGCCGATGGTATTATTGATTTTGTGCGCGCCTGTATGACAAAGGTCTTCCCGTTTGAGGTAAACAGATGCACCGAGTTCCCTGCTAAGATTTTCAGCCAGGAATAATGGTGTAGGCCGGCCTACATAATCCTGCAGCAGGTGCTGAAATTCTTTTTGAAAGGCCGGGTCTTCCATGATCTTCAGGTACTGTTCCTGGAGTTCCTCCACATTCCGGTAGAGCATTTCCGGTATATAGGCGCCCCCGAAAGAACCATAGTAGCCTCGCGTGTCCGGGTTCTGGTAAGTGATCATATCCATCAGATGGTTTTAATTTCATTGATAAATTTTGCCAGTGCATGCAGGTCCTTGATACCTGGTGAAAGTTCAAAACGGCTGTTCACATCCACCGAAAACAAATCTTTGGCAACAGGATCCGCTATAAACTCCTGCAGCCTGCCTGCATCACCTGGTTCAATCCCGCCGCTCAGAAAAAAAGGCTTTCTGATCTGCTGCCCTTTCAGGGTTCTCCAATTAAATTTTTTACCGGTACCACCATATCCTGCCCCCTCGGTATCAAACAAAAACATATCAACAATGTCCTGGTAATCCTTGATCTTCCAGGGGATATTATCATCTTCGCGCAAACGAAAGGCTTTGATGACCGTAACATAACTGGCAATTTTTTCACAATACTTCGGTGTTTCATCCCCATGCAGTTGCACGAGATACAGGCCGCACTCATCTACCGTTTCCAGCACTTCATCTGCCGGGGCATTTACAAATACACCTACTTTACTGATTTGTTTGCCTTTTAGCTTTTTTATCGTAGCCCTGGGCATGTACCGGTACACATAACGGGGCGATTTAGGATAAAAAATAAACCCGGCGAATTCCACACCCATTTCATCTAACTGCATTACCTGTTCGGCCTGGGTCATCCCACATACTTTTATGCGCATGTCAGCTTGCTTTTAGTTGATTGACAAAATCAGCAAAAGCAATCGAAGGGTCCGGCTGTTTCATAAAATGCTCCCCGATCAGAAAGCCTTTGAATCCGGCCTCCCGTAAAGTTACAATAGCTGCGATGTTATTGATACCGCTTTCTGCAATCCGGGTTTTGTCTGCCGGAATCTGCCCGGCCAGGCGGATGGAAGTGGCAATATCGACTTCGAAGGTTTTCAGGTTCCGGTTATTTACGCCCACCATGTCCACTGCCTGACAAATATGTGCCAGTTCCGTTTCATCATGTATTTCCAGTAATACTTCCAGTCCCAGTGTATGTGCGGTTTCAGCCAGTTCTGCCACCTGCTCTTTTTGCAGGCAGGCAGCGATCAGCAGGATTACAGAAGCACCATGCGCTTTTGCCTCATGCAACTGGTAAGTATCAATCATAAAATCCTTTCGCAACAAAGGCACTGTTACTGTTGCGGCAGCCTGTTCCAGGTCGGCCAGGTCCCCGCCAAAGAAATCACTGTCCGTCAGTACCGAAATACCGGAAGCCTGGTTGATCGCATAGGCTTTTGTCACATCGGCTACCCTAGCCGAGGGATGTATGATTCCCTTGCTGGGCGATTTTCGTTTGAATTCTGCGATGATACCCGTTTTGGATGGGTCGTTCAGGCTGGCTACCAGGGAACTGTTTTGCCGGGCATAAAGCTGTTTTTGCTGTAGCATTGCCAGAGGGCGTTGCTTTTTCCGAACCCTGAGTTCCTCTTTTTTCCGGGCGATGATTTTTTCCAGGATATTCATGATTGCAGGCTGATAAGGGTTTGCAGGGATTTGTAAGCTTTCCCTGATTCAAGGCTTTCCACTGCGGCCAGATAGGCATTGTCATAATCGGCATATTGACCCGTGCAGAACAATGCCATAGCGGCATTGGCCAGCACTACGGCATTTTGTGCCCAGGTGCCCTCCCCTTTAATGATCCGTTGAAAAATTCGGGCCGCTTCTTCTACGGTATTGCCACCATAAATATCTGCGGCAGTCACCGTGCGTTTTCCCAATTGTTCGGCCGTCATTACTGCTTCCCCTTTGTTGGTGATTACTTTGGTGTCGTTGGTCAGGGAGATTTCATCATACCCGTCCAGGCTGTGTATAATGCTGAACGCCTTGCCTGTTTGCTGGAGCAGATAATTATAAATTCTTGCCATTTCGAGATTATACACGCCTACTAACTGGTAGGCCGGAGATGCCGGATTTACCATCGGCCCAAGCATATTGAAGAAAGTGCGCACCCCGAGATTTTTACGGATAGGCCCTACTATTTTCAGGGCCGGATGAAACAGCGGAGCATGCAGGAAGCAGATATTGGCTGCTGCCAGTTCCCGCTTCAGCGCATCATTATCATTTTTGAACCGGTAACCCAGTTGCTCCATCACATTGGATGCACCGCTGATAGAGGATGCTCCATAATTGCCATGCTTGGCTACGGGCTGCCCCGCGCCTGCCACGATAAAACAGGCCAGAGTAGAGATATTAAATGTGTTCTTGCCATCCCCTCCTGTACCTACGATATCCATCACTGCGGCTTCTCCAAGATCTGTTTTCACACAGAGTTCCAGCAATGCGTCCCGAAATCCCTGTAATTCAGCAATGGTAATCGTGCGCATGAGGAAAACGGTTATGAAGGCCGTCATTTCACTTTCATTGAATTGTCCGGCGGACATCTGTATCAATACTTCCCGGGCCTTTTCGCGGGAAAGTGTTTTATACTCAAAAAGGTATTGTAAAATCTTTTTCATCCTATTATTTTAACCAGTTACGTATCATGGTTTCGCCATCCGGGGTGAGTACGCTTTCCGGATGGAATTGTACCCCTTGTACATCGTATTGTTTATGTCTCAGTCCCATGATATAGTTGCCTTCGTCTCTTGCAGTTATTTCCAGGCACTCCGGGAAACCTGTCTCATCCACCACCCAGCTATGATAACGTCCCACTTCCAGTTTGGCCGGCAATCCCTTGAATACATCATTGTCTTTACCCGCAGTTTTAGTTGGCAAGACTTCGATGGGGGTAGCCACACCATGGTAAACCTGACGCAGGTTGGTAAGGATACCTCCGAATGCCTCGCCGATAGCCTGGTGGCCGAGGCAAACCCCCAGTATGGACTTCTTCGCTGCATAGGCTTTGATCAGCGGCAGTAACATGCCTGCTTCAGCGGGAATACCCGGGCCAGGAGATAATATGATCTTATCATAGCGGTCTACCTCCTCCAATGGCAAGGCATCATTGCGGTACACATCTACCGGGGTGTGCAAAATCTTTTCAACCAGGTGGACGAGGTTGTAGGTA
>CAZAOR010000248.1:0-3545 GCA_964486805.1 uncultured Sediminibacterium sp.
AAAGAGCGCCTGGATGCGTGTTCCTATGGTATATGGACGTGTACCATTGTTCTATTACCTGGTTCATTTCTTTCTCCTGCACCTTGCCGTCACCATGATTTATTTCCTGAACGGTCACACTTTAGCGGAAGCAGGCGGTATGATCTTATTCCGCCCGGATCATTTCGGTTATGCGCTTCCGGTTGTATATGGCATCTGGATCACCCTGGTCGGGATCGTCTATCCGTTTTGCAAATGGTATGGTCGTTACAAGATCAGTCATCCGGAAAAATGGTGGTTATCCTACCTGTAAACAAGCCAGGATCCGTTTGTAACTTTACCGGATGCGTCATCAAAGCAGCGAGCATTTTCCGGAGAAAAACGGGGGAGCCCCATCGGGCTGGTGGTCTTCCGATGATGGGGTCATGCAATTATTTCCGGCTTATCTGCTTCAGCAATCCCATATGCATTGGACCCCTTGGACGGTTGCGCTTCAGGCGGCAGCCTTTCTATCGGCAGAGCCGGATAAAAAAATTCTGGATATTGGCAGCGGTTGCGGGAAGTTCTGCCTGATCGCCGGCTATTACTACCCGAAAAACTTCTGGTATGGAATAGAACAGAGAACTGGATTGGTGGATGCTGCTGAAGCAGCATTGCTTCAAACCGGACTTTCCAATGTACATTTTATAACGGGTGATTTCCGGGATGCGGATGTGCGTGAATATGATCACTTTTATTGTTTCAATGCTTTTCATGAAAACCTTGATCCGCAATTTGGTATAGATCAGCAGATCGAACGCTCTGCGGATATCTATGCAGCGAGTACCAGGCGCTTATTCCGTTTATTGCAGTCAAAACCCGCTGGCACCCGTTATGCATCTTTTCATAGCAGCGAAGCTGAGATGCCGGCAGATTACCATGTAGTTGCCTCCTCCCCGGACCAGTTGCTGAAATGCTGGATAAAAATTTAAGATACCCGCAAAATCAGTAGTCAGCAAATACTAACCCTCCGCTTTAACGGGATCGTCGGGCGTGACCATGAAAAACTAAAAATGAAGAATGAAAAATCGGAGCGATAGCGGGGATCCCGCCAGGGGGCTATGATTTGCTGGAATCTGGCTATGCTTGCATTGCCATACTCGGGAGGAGTTTTACCTTTCTCTGTACCTCATCACTTCGATGTTGCTATCGGATACACCTATCAGCATGCTGGGATTTCCACCGATGCTGACGGTCGTTTTTTTAACCCGTTACGCTTGCAATGACGCGCCGATCCGGCATCCTATCTGCCTCCGGCGGAGACCAAAAACCATCACTGAATCATTTTCTTAATCTCATTCAGTTTCATCAAAGCTTCCACAGGTGTTAACCGGTTGATATCCATTTCCTGTAAAATCTTCCGGATATCAGAAAAGGTTTGTGAATGGGCATCGAAGATCGAAAGTTGCATGTGTGGCGTATCGGTTCGGGAGATGGCTTGTACATCGGATTGCCCGGCTGCTGCTTCTGCAGACCGGCGACTGGATTCCAGTTGCGTCAGTATTTCATTGGCACGTTGTATCAGGGAAGCGGGCATTCCTGCCATACGGGCAACATGGATCCCGAAACTATGGGTACTGCCGCCTTTGGCCAGTTTACGCAGGAACAGGATGCGGTTGCCCACTTCTTTATTGGTGACATGGTAATTGTAAACCCGGGGTAATCGCTCCTCAAGGTCATTGAGTTCGTGGTAGTGGGTGGCAAATAAAGTTTTGGGAGCTGCGGGAGAAGCGTGCAGGTATTCGACTATGCTCCAGGCGATAGATATGCCATCATAAGTGGAAGTGCCGCGACCGATCTCATCCAATAAGACCAGACTGCGTGCAGAAATATTGTTCAGGATACTGGCCGTTTCATTCATTTCCACCATGAAAGTGGATTCCCCGGCGCTTAGATTATCGCTGGCACCTACCCGGGTGAAAATTTTATCAGTCAGGGGAACCAGGGCTTTGGCGGCCGGCACAAAACTGCCCATATGCGCCATAAGGGTAACCAGGGCGGTTTGCCGGAGAATTGCGCTTTTACCGCTCATATTCGGGCCGGTAAGAATGATGATCTGTTCGGAACCGGGATCCAGGAGGATATCGTTCGGGATGTAGGATTCACCGGGAGGGAGGTGGCGTTCGATCACCGGGTGGCGGCTATCTGTTAGTTGCAGGGCAACGCCGGTATGTAATTCCGGGGCATGATAACCATATTGAAGGGCAACGCCGCTAAAACTGCAGAGTACATCTATGGCAGCCAGCAACTGGCTGTTTTTTTGAACAGGGGCAATATAGGTATGCAGGCTTTGCAGCAAAGCTTCGTAACGCGCAGCTTCCAATGCGAGTATTTTCTCCTCTGCACCGGTGATCTTTTCCTCATAGTCTTTCAATTCCGGGGTAATATAGCGTTCGGCATTGGCGAGGGTTTGTTTCCGTATCCAGTCGGCGGGTACTTTGTTTTTATGGGAATGCGTTACTTCCAGATAGTAGCCGAATACATTATTGAAACCGATTTTCAGGGAACTGATGCCGGTCTGTTCTGCTTCCTGCTGTTGTAATTGCACGAGGTAATTTTTCCCGCCGCTGGCAATGGTACGCAGTTCATCCAGTTCTGCCGAAACCCCGCTGCGTATCACGCCTCCTTTCTGGACGTTAACAGGCGGATCGTCCTGTAATTCGCGCAGAATCTGCGCGGAGATTTCGGTACATTCCTGCAGGGAAAGTCCCAGTGTTCGTAAGAGCGGATCTGATAGGGAACCACAGGCCTGCCGGATCTTACCGATTTGTTGCAGGGCGTTGGCCAGGTGCAGCACTTCCCGGGGATTGATTTTTTTCAGCGGAATTTTTGCAGCCAGCCTTTCCAGGTCGCCGCAGGATTTGATACTTTGTTGCAGCAGGTTCCGCAGATCTGTCTGGAGAATCAGGAAGCCGACCGCATCGATTCTTTCCTGTATCCTGGCGGCATCGCGCAGGGGAAAGAGCATCCACCTGCGCAATAGCCGGGCACCCATTGGACTCACTGTCTGATCCAGGGTCTCGAGTAAGCTGTGCCGGTTTGAAGCAGGCAGGAGTTCCAGGTTGCGGATGGTGAATTGATCCATCCACAGGAATTCCTCTCTTTCCAGTCGCTGCAGGGAAGTAAGATGCTGGAGGTTAGGATGTGCAGTATCACGCAGGTAGTGCAGGATTGCACCGGCGGCAATAATCCCCGGACTGCCGGTATCAATACCGAAACCTTTCAGGGAATGGGTCTGAAACTGGCGTAACAGGTTTTCTGTTGCATAAGCCTCATCAAATAGCCAGCTCTCCAAGGTATAGGTATAGAAACGGTTGCCGAACAGTTCCTTGAATTTCTTCTGAAAACTACGCTGGAAAATCACTTCCGCAGGCTTCAGGGATTGAAGCAGGGTTTCCAGGTATTCGTCATCCCCATCTGCCACAAAAAACTCTCCTGTGGAAATATCCAGGAAAGCCATTCCATGCAGTTTATCGGTAAAATGGATAGCTGCCAGGAAATTATTGTGATCCTGTGCTAAAAGCCTG
>CAZAOR010000249.1:0-3315 GCA_964486805.1 uncultured Sediminibacterium sp.
CCACCCAATCTATGTCGCAGATACTGGCCAAAATGGACCGGCAGGGGATGATCAGACGGACAAAGGACAAGGAGGATGGGCGGAAAGTTTTTATTTCTTTGACCAATGCCGGTAAAAAGATGGTGGAGCAATCGCGGTATGAAAGAGATGAGTGGTTACGGGCAATCATTGAACAAACACTATCCGATAGGGATAAGGAACGGCTTGCAAGATTATTGCCGGTACTGATCCGGCTGGGCGAAGCCATTTGAAAAGTTTGTTGTCAGATAAGCGTTTTGCTTGTTGACCCTGCATAAACCGGTATAGGAACGGTAAGATGAAAAAACTCAGTAAAATCGGTACTTTCAGAGCCTTCAAAAGCAGGAACTACCAATTATTTTTCTGGGGGCAACTCATATCCCGTATTGGCATGTGGACACAACGTACGGCAGTGGTTTGGGTAATTTATACCCTCACCCATTCAACCGTGATGATCGGCCTGACTTATTTTGCAGAACAGTTTCCTTCCTTTCTTTTATCTATTCCCGGAGGTATAGTAGCAGACCGGTATAATCGTTACAAAATCATGATGCTCACGCAGATCGCATCTGCCATACAGGCGATTGCACTGACGGTCCTTGTTTTTGCCGGGCACCTGGTAGTTTGGCAGATTCTGGCTTTGAGTGTGCTCCTGGGTGCAATCAATGCTTTTGATGTGCCCGCCCGGCAACCTTTGGTACATGATATTATCGACGACCGGGATGATCTGCCCAATGCCATAGCACTCAACTCTACCCTGAATAATCTCTCGCGCCTGATCGGCCCTGCACTGGCGGGTATCCTCCTGGCAAAATTCGGTGCGGATATCTGTTTCCTGCTAAATGCGCTCAGTTTCGCAGCCGTGATTATTTGCCTGCTGCTGATGCATTTGCCCAAACATAGCCACCCGGTAGTCAAAAAGAAAATGCTGACAGACCTGGCAGAAGGGTTCCGTTATATCCGGAAAACCAAAGAGATCAGGCGTATTCTGCTGCTCCTGACCAGTGTATGTCTGCTGGTATTACCTTATAATACCTTGCTGCCGGTTTATGCCAAAGTAATCTTCAATGGCGATTCAATTACTTTCGGATACCTGAACAGTTTTATCGGACTGGGCGCCGTAACCGGCGCTTTTACACTGGCTTCGTTAAAACCGGGCTCAGATTTCAAAAAGCTTTTATTGATAAATACGGTGCTTTTAGGCATCAGCCTCTTGTTTTTTTCCTATACCACGTATTTTCCCCTATCGCTGGCTATAGCAGTTATCTGCGGTTTTGGTACGATGGCATTTGTACCGATCTGTAATACCATTCTGCAGATGGAATCGGATGAGCACATGCGCGGGCGGGTAATCAGTTATTTTGCTATGGCGGCATTCGGTACGCTGCCCTTGGGCAGTGTGATAACCGGCGCTATATCCCGATGGGTGAATACGCCGACAGTTATTTTCAGCCAGGGGATACTGGCCCTGGTCATTGCTGTTCTTGCTTACCGCTTCCTGACAGGTAAATTGGATGCTAAGGAAGAACGGATATCGGCTTTGAAAACAGATAAACATTCTCTCATCTAATAACCTAAAATTTTGTCAATGGAATCAACCACCGCTCTTCTGGTCATGGATATGAAGGCAAAACTGCTTGCATCCGTGCCCGATGCACAAACAACTATTCAACATATGGCCCGTGCCATTGCATATGCCCGTCAGCAGCAAATACCAGTTATTTATGTTGTGGTGGGCTTCCGGGACGGATTACCCGAGATCAGCAGCAACAACAAGCGATTTTCGGCTTTTCGCAAGCGACTTGAAGGCATGACGATGCAGGAGTGGATGACCATTCACCCGGAATTAGCGCCCCTGGAAAATGAGCCGGTGGCAGTTAAACGCCGTATCAGTGCTTTTGCAGGCAGTGACCTGGACATCTTACTGCGGGCAAAACAGATCACACACCTGGTATTGGGAGGATGCTCTACCAGCGGGGTGGTATTGTCTACTTTAAGGGAGGCCGCGGACAAGGACTATCGGCTGACAGTACTGTCGGATTGCTGTATGGACGGTGACCCGGAAGTGCATGATCTGCTCTTGCGTAAAATATTTCCCACACAGGCAGAGGTGATGACCGTGCAGGAATGGCAGGCTTAAAGTCGGATAGCTTGCAGGGCGTTGGCTATCCAGGTTCATTGGCTTTCAAGACCCGGATGATATTACCCCCGAGTATCTTGTCAATGTCTTTTCTGTTGTACCCCCTTGCTAACAAAGCCCTGGTGATCAGGGGGTAGGTAGTCACATCCTCCAGATCCTGCGGGGGAGAAGTGATCCCGTCAAAATCAGAGCCGATCCCCACATGGTCTACACCAATAAGCTGTATCATATGGTCGAGATGCTTTAGTAATTGCTCCATGGTGGGTCTTATCGCTTTTACTTCATTGGCATACCGGTCGGTAATTACACCCATAGCATATTCTTTCTGCATGCCTTTTTGTACCATGGCATCCAATTCGGCTTTGTGTTTTGTGAGGAATTCCTCCTGTTTACGTTCGAATCCACTATCCACGAAACCGGCATAAAAATTCAGATCAATCACACCGCCATTTTTTCCAACAGCCAGTATCTGGTCGTCTTTGAGGTTGCGAAATACCGGGCAGATTGACCAGGCATTGCTGTGTGAAACAATTACCGGTTTGGTAGTGGTGCGGATGGCGTCCCAGAAAGTCTGTTCCCCTACATGCGAAAGGTCAACCACCATGCCGATCTCATTCATGTGTTTGATGACGGCTTTTCCGAAATCCGTCAACCCCTTATGCGTTTTGGCAAGACTGTCTGCCTGTAATGTTTCATCCATAGCGGAGGTAGCCCAGGAGGTAGAGTTGTTCCAGGTAAGGGTAAGGTAACGCGCCCCGCGGGCATACAGTGCGTCTAATTTATCGAGGCTGTTTTCAATCATATGCCCGCCTTCCACACCGAACATGGCGGCCATCTTTCCCTGTTTAACTGCTTTCTTCAGCTCATGCACATTATGTACGAGTTGAATTTTCTCCGGGTTTCTTGCAGTAACGGCATAAAGAGTATCCATTTCCCGGTTGGCCCAGGCATAAGGCGCCTGTTTTTCACCATCACACCAAACAGAAAACAATTGCACATCCACACCTCCCTGCTTGAAACGGGCAAGGTCTGATTGTGTTTTACCGCGCAAATCATGATCCATGCTGACATTTTTTTCGATGCAGGCTGTTAGGATGTCGTTATGCGAATCGGCAACAATGGCTTTCTGCGTGATCTTTTTATAGGATTGTGCAGAG
>CAZAOR010000250.1:0-3273 GCA_964486805.1 uncultured Sediminibacterium sp.
CATAATAGTTATCCTTCCCGCGGCCGCCTCTACAAGGTCTGCTATAAGGCCGGCGCCTTCAATGGCCGTGATTTGCTGACCGGAAGTAAGTATGCGCTCGCAACCGGCTGATATTATATCTTCGAGTGCTTTAAAGGGATCGGGCGTTCTGTCGAATACCCTATGGCAGGTTACTTTCATGGGATATGCCCAATCCACGAGCCGTTTTAATAGCTCTGCATCAATGCTATTGTCGGCGAGCTGAGCCCCGGTGACAATACCTTCACAGCCCATACTGTATAGCGCAGCGATATCTCTTTTCATAAGAGCAATCTCGTGGGCGGAATACAGGAAATCGCCCCCACGGGGACGCACCATGGCGTAAACAGGTATGGGTATGGCATTCTTTACCTGCATTACGGTTTCTGCGCCGGGCGTAAGGCCCCCGAGCGGCATGCCGGAACAGAGCTCTATGCGATCAGCCCCGGCCGCGCTTGCGAGCAGACATGAAGCGACATTGTAAGCGCATACTTCAAATAGATAGCGGGACATAATTCTTAATAGATGCTTGCTGCGTGTATCATTTTTTCCGTATCGCCTGTTTTCACCGCGTAAGTAAAGCCGGGCTGAATGGAATATCCGCCGTATTCTCCTGACTTGTTCATGGCGAGGAAGGCGACCTGAATATTTTCAACTTTACCTTTATTAAACTTTATGATACGCTCAACGGCTTTTTTGCAAGCCTTTTCGGGACTGTGCCCAAGGCGCATCAATTCCACAACGAGGTGAGAACCTACTATGCGAATGACCTCCTCGCCAACACCGGTGGAAGTGGCCGCACCAATTTCATTATCTACATAAAGGCCAGCGCCGATAATTGGTGAGTCACCCACCCGGCCGCGCATTTTATAGCCCAGTCCGCTGGTAGTGCATGCGCCACTGAGGTTGCCTTTTACATCCATCGCCAACATTCCGATAGTATCGTGATTATGTTTATCGCCGCGCATGGGCTCTTTTTGGGCATGCCTATAGTCGTTCTCAATATTCTTTACAGGTTTGTAATCCTGCTTTTTCAGCCATTCTCTCCACGCTTTTTCGCTGGCAGGCGTAAGCAGGTTTTCTTTTTTAAAACCGTTCTCCAATGCAAACTGCAGCGCTCCATCGCCGGCTAAAACGATATGCGGGGTTTTTTCCATCACCAGCCTCGCGACGGAGACTGCGTGGACAATATGCTCAAGCGCCATTACGGAACCGCAGCGGTAGTTTTCATCCATTATGCAGGAGTCGAGCGTTACATGACCGTCGCGGTCGGGCGTGCCACCCAGCCCTACGGTAGTAATATCGGGATTGCCTTCGGGAACTTTTACACCTGCTTCGACGGCGTCAAGCGCCCGGCCGCCGTTCTTTAATATTTGCCATGCTGCCTTATTGGCTTCCTGGCCGAAATTCCATGTGGATATAACTATCGGCTGATCTTTTACGGTATCGTAATAGTAATCGGGATGCGCGAGTACATTTTTTCCACTGATTGTTGCGGCAGTGCCTAATGCTGAAATTTTTAAGAATTGCCTGCGGTTGGACATTGGCTATTTTTTGAGGAAATCTAAGATAGGGCCGATTTTTTAAAAAGGCGAATAATATGAGAAATTATTAAGTCTGTAAAAGACAGTAAGCGCTGTTAAAAAAAAGAAAAAAACTTTTTTGCAATAAAGAAATAAATTGTAGTGCAATTAAATTTGCGCTTTAGCGTAAGCGATGCTCCGTTTTGAATACATATCACACCTCTTCGCACTGGCATTGATACCAGCGTTTGTCGTATTGTTCATATGGCTGATATACTGGCGGAAGAATAAGCTAAAGAAGCTTGGCGACGCCGAACTGGTATCGGAGCAAATGCGCGGCGCGATAGTGGGGCGCAGCACGCTGAAATTCATATTGCTTTGTACCGGGCTGGCCTTTGTGGGCATTGGCTGGGCCAACCTGCAGATGGGCGACAAGACGGAAAAAGTGCAACGCAAGGGGGTGGATGTAATGATAGCCCTTGACGTGAGCAAAAGCATGCTGGCAAACGACGTGCAACCGGACAGGCTCACGAAGGCCAAACAACTGATCATGCGCATGACGGACAAAATGCAAAATGACAGGGTGGGCCTCATTGTATTCGCGGGGCGTGCCTACCTGCAGGTGCCGCTAACGATAGATTACAGCGCCCTTAAGATGGTGCTCAACAGTGTAAATCCCGGCATGGTGCAGACCCAGGGCACCGTGATAGGCGATGCTATAGACATGGCAAGACAATCGTTTTCGCAGAAAGAAAGGAAATTCAAATCGCTTGTGATCATATCGGACGGAGAAGACCATGATGAGCAGGCTATAGAAAAAGCTAAGGAAGCCGCGGGCGAAGGTGTAACGATCCATACGGTAGGCATAGGCTCGCCACAAGGCGCTACGCTTTATGACCCTGACACAAAATCGGTAAAGCTGGATGAGAATGGTAACCCCGTGGTGAGCAAACTAAACGAGGATGAATTGAAGTCGCTGGCAAGCGCCGGACACGGGAGCTATACTTTGCTGCGCAATACCGACGATGCCGCAAGCCATCTTGTGGACGCGATGGCGGGTATGGAGCAAAAAAGTCTTGGCTCGGTGATATTCACCGACTTTACCAGTTATTTCCAATATTTCCTACTTGCTGGATTTGTAATACTTTTTATTGAATGGCTGCTGCCGGGCGCCAAACTTAAAATTAAGACCGGAACTGCATGAGAAAAGCTTTTGCCTATATAATGATCTTGGTGGCCTGCGCCGCACCGGGCGTGGCCCGCGGGCAAAACAGGTATATGCGCGAAGGGAATAAGCTTTACGAACAAAAAAAATATAAAGAGGCCGCATCGGATTATCAGAAAGCGCTTCAGAAAAACCCTACATATACGCCGGGCTTGTTTAACCTTGGTAATAGTCTTTACCAACAGAAGCAATATGATGCGGCGAGGAAGGTGCTGGACGCTACCGCTAAAACCACCAAGGATAAAAACAGTAAGGCGGGGGTGAACTATAACATAGGTAACACCTATATGCAGGAACAGAAATGGGAGGATGCAGTTGACGCTTATAAACAGGCCTTGAGGAATAACCCGCAGGATGTGGACGCGAAATACAATCTATCGTATGCGCTGGAAATGATGAAGAAGCAACAGAACCAAAACAATAAAAATAAGGATAAGAATAAGGATAATAAAAACCAGCAGAACAAAGACCAGCAGAATAAGGATAATAAAGACAACAAGGATAAGA
>CAZAOR010000251.1:0-3922 GCA_964486805.1 uncultured Sediminibacterium sp.
ATTGATCAGCAGATCCCCAAGTGATGGATGGAGGAAACTGGTAGCGTAGATAGCCGGATCGAATAAGGGCAGTTTGCTGAAATCAAACGGGAAATGGAATAAATAGGAAATCAGGCGGAGCAGGAATACGATAGCCACCAACATACCGAACCCAAAACTGAATCCATACCGCTGCAGGCTTTCCTGTGCCAGTACCTGCAGAAAGATCAGCAGGAAAATGATCGCCAATACCCGGAGGATAACCGTAACAGCATCATAGGAGATGAATGATTTTCCCTGTTTGAGCTGAACATGAAACAACAGTTTCCCATTATTACTGTATACAGGCAGGGCATTCCTGCTGTCCGATATCTCGTATTGCTCATTCAACCGATCGAAGCCTGCAAACTCGGTTTTCAGATACTTATTCTCCATGAAATAAGACCATCTTACCGGAATCAGACCCATGATAGTATAGGATTGCCCCCTTATCGGGATTCGTTGCACCAACCATTCAAACTCTCCATTCTGGTTATCCACGAAAAAATGCCCGGGTGTGGTTTTCAGTTCTTCCCGGCTGATATACATCTGATTAGTGTTCCAGTAAACGAGATTGGATTTGGAAGGTTCCTCTTTGAAGATAAAAAGGCCAATCCTGCCTTCCAGCGGATCTGATAAACCCGGTTGCAGGCTGATGCGTGCATACAGCCCCGCGGTATCTTGCAGGGCAGACTGGAACTGGTCTTCCAGTTTGTGCAAGCGCTGCTCCAGTTTACTCCTGACCTTTTCAGGCGAAGAGTTATAGCTCCAATAAATGATGAAGATAAAAGACAAGGTATACAGCCAGGCCGCGGTAATCAGAAGATAGCCGTGCTTATATACCGCTTGTCGAATGAAGGAGATCAAGGATCTGTTCTTTGTTTTTTAATCTGGTTCCAGAGGGTATCCATTTCTGTCAGGCTCATGTCCTGGAGTGGTTTTCCCATCTCCGCAGCCAGGGACTCCATGGCTTTAAACCGGGCAATGAATTTACGATTGGTCTTTTCAAGCGCCCCCTCCGCATCTACCTGCAAAAACCGTGCATAATTTACCAGACTGAAAAGCAAGTCGCCGAATTCTTCTTCAATTGCTGCCCGCCTGCCACCCTGCAGCGCTTCCTGCAGTTCTTCCATTTCTTCTACTACTTTTGCCCATACATCTTCTCTTTTTTCCCATTCAAAACCCACCTGCCTGGCTTTCTCCTGAATGCGGGTGGCTTTTACAACAGCGGGCAGGGAAACAGGCACACCGCCCAACACAGATTTCTTACCTTCTTGCAGTTTCAGCTTTTCCCAGTTACGCTTAACATCCTCTTCATTGTTGACTTTCACGTCGCCATAAATATGGGGATGCCGGGCTATTAATTTATCGCTGATGCCGTCTATCACCTGCTGGAGGGTAAACTGTTCCTGCTCCCGGCCAATCCTGGCATAAAACAGGATATGCAGCAGCAGGTCGCCCAATTCTTCCCGGATGCCGCCCCAGTCGCCTTCCGTAATAGCGTCTACCAGTTCATACACTTCCTCCAGCGTGAGGGGACGCAGGGTATGGATGGTTTGTTTTTTATCCCAGGGACACTGTTCCCGGAGTTCATCCATAATCTTAACCAAGCGAAGGAAACTTTCTGCCGTTGTTTGCATATATAATCCATTAAACCGCCATAGCGGAGAAAATAAAAAAGCCGGTAAAAAGAATGATCCAGATAAAAAGCGCACTGATCAATAACAGGAAATATTTCAGGATGGTTTTCCCCCGGCTTTGTTCATAGAAATTGCGCATTGATTTATACCAGAAATAAAAACCCCATAACATAGCAATAAAACTGATCCAATCCTGCACTTCCCAACCTGCGAGATTTACCAGGTAACTCAGCAGCATCCCGATCAATATGATGATAAAAGTTCCGCAATACAGGTGGATCGTGAAAATCACATGGTTCACATAATAGTACTGCTGTTTGCGTACATAGAGTAACTGCAACAACAAGGCAATCAACGGCAGCGATAGGAACAGCATCTGGGGAAAGAGATGCCGGAATTTTTCAAGAACTGCATTCATTACTGCTTTACCATCACCCTGGTATTTTTCCCGCAAGTGCAGGTTTTGCCGGGTAAGTTTACGAACCACGTAACCGTCTTTTTGATCAGCGGGCAGTTTCGCCTGAGCAGAATCATAGGCTGCCAAAGTTTTATAATCCTTACTGCCTTGGTACAAATTAAAGACGGTTTCACCATCAATTGACTTCAGTACTGCTTCTGCCCTGCTTGTATCTTTTTGCAAAACCAGCAAAGAACTGTCTATTATACGCAATTGATGCTGGATCTGCACACTGGCAAGTATCGGAAGGCTGTCTTTCAGGCTGGACTCCAGAGATTGCTTTTTCTTTTGTAACTTTTTGATGACAGCAGCGGCAGTTGTTTTTGTTTCAGTAACATGCACCACCTCTTCTTCTTTGTTCATGCTGAAAAAGACCAGGAAAAAAAAGGCGGAAGTGAAGACATACATCCGGATCGGATGCAGGTAGGAAGCACGTCTGCCCCGGAGATATTCATGGGAAAGAAAACCCGGACGGAAGAGCAGGTACTGGAGTGTGCTGAAGAATTTTCCGTCGAAATGGGTTACATCGTAAACAAAGTGCGTTACCAGGTGCCAGAAACTTTCCTTGGGTTCGATATTTTCCTGCCCGCAAACATGGCAATAACGCCCCTGTACTTCTGCTCCGCAGTTCAGGCAATTTGTCTCTTTTCGCTCCTTTAAATGCGACACCTGTTAAGATTTGACTAAAAATACACAATGAAACGCTTGTGACAAGCCCTTCCGGACAACAGTTTTTTGAATGTTGAAAACTGAGCCTGTACTTTTGAAAAAAATCCTGCTCATGCGGTTCCTGTTCTCTCTGCTCTGTGTCGCTTTTTCTGCTTCCTTAACCGGCCAGTATTATTACAATGATATCCTTTCAAACAGGGATGCCAACAGCCGGTTCCAGTTGCTGCGCAAATACCGCATCACCAGGATTACCGCCGCAAGTTTTGAAGCTGATAATACCCCTACGGAAGGCTTTTCCCTGACAGAAACCGTTAGCCTGGATGGCAAAAAAAGTACCCTCCAAACCGCTGATATCTCCGGCCAGACTTCTGAAACCAAAAGGCAATACGAATTCAACCGGATTCGCCGGTCGCAATCCTACAGCCATGGCATCGAAAATGATGTGCAATACCAATATACTTCCGACGGAAAGCTGCAAACTATCCGGTTCATTACCACCGATACGGCCTTGCATACCACACAAACGGAACAGCATGACTGGCATTATGATACCAAAGGACAACCCGATTTTGCCTGGATCATCAAGAATAATTCCGACAGTACTTTCCTGCAATTGGTCCGGGATGCGAACGACCATATTGTAGAAGAGCATTGGATGCGGAAAAAAATGGAAACCGGTGCCTACTACTATTATTATGATTCGGCAGGAAGGGTAACAGATATTGTCCGGTACAATAACCGGTTAAAAAAACTGCTACCGGATTTCCTCTATGAATATGATGCAGATGGGCGTGTTGCGAGTATGACCCAGGTTTTTTCGAGTAATTCCAGCTATATCGTGTGGAAATACCGCTATAATCCCAAGGGGTTAAAACAGGAAGAATCAGGCTTTGACAAGCAGAAGAATTTTCTCGGGAAAATGGTATATACTTATGAGTGATCAGGCTTCAATCAATTTCTGATTGGGTACGATCAGGGTAAAGGAAGTACCCTTTCCATATTCCGATTTCACAAATATCTCTCCACCGATCCTTGTCAAAGCTTCTTTTACAATGTACAGGCCGATACCCAGCCCGTTTTTGAAATCTGTACTCCGGAAAAATATCTGAAATATTTTATTCAGGTGCTCTTCAATGAT
>CAZAOR010000252.1:0-2558 GCA_964486805.1 uncultured Sediminibacterium sp.
TTAAAGCCAAACCAGCCAAACCAAAGCAAACCGGTACCGATCAGCACATAAGGGATATTGGCCGGCGGAATTTCCCGCTGTTCCAGGTGTACTTTCCTTCTTTTCAGGACCAGGGCCCCTGCCAGGGCAGCACAGCCAGCAGATATATGTACCACTGTGCCGCCGGCAAAGTCGAGTGCGCCCATCTTAAACAGGAAACCATCCGGGTGCCAGGTCCAGTGTGCGATTGGTGCGTATACAAGCAAGCTGAACAATACGATAAATAGTATATAGGAAGTAAAACGGATTCTTTCGGCAACGGCGCCAACCACCAGTCCGGGTGTGATAATGGCAAACATGAGTTGGAATAAGGCGAATAAGGTCAGCGGGATCGAAGGGGCCAGACTCCAGGGAGCACCGGTATTCACCCCTTTAAAAAACAAGTGTGTAAACGGATTACCGATAAAACCGCCGATATCGGCTCCAAAGCATAGGCTGTATCCGATAAAAATCCAGAGAATGCTCACCACACCCGCTGCGACCACGCTCTTAATCATGGTAGACAATACATTTTTCCGGTGAACCATCCCGCCGTAAAAAAAGGCAAGACCGGGAGTCATTAGGAAAACAAGGGCGGTGGCAACAATCATCCAGGCAATATCGGAGCTGTTGTAAGAAGCAGTGTGTGGGAAATCGGGTAACGCAGGAGCAAAAAGGGCAGCAATAGCAACCGTGACCAGAACAAGGAAAGGCGCAATTTGTTTCGCGGTCTTTTTAGACATAAAATCAGTTAAAACATTATTTTAATTAATAATAATTAATTATAAATCTAAAATACCAATAAAATTTCACTTTTTGGATTGTTTTATTTATATTTTAATTATTATTATATATATTGTGTGTAACTTGTCTAAAAATTAATCGTTTTTTAATAAAAATATCAATCGGTTAGAAAAAAATAAAACTCCTAAAAAATTTTAGGAGTTTTATTCATTAAAATCGTTAAAAACTTATACAGAAAGCAGATAACTCTGATCCTTCGATTCGAGTACGGATTTTCCCATCAGGTAGAGATCCATTTTCCGGGCAGCTTCTCTTCCTTCACTGATGGCCCAAACCACCAGTGACTGGCCGCGGCGCGTATCTCCGGCGGCAAATATCTTCGGAATACTCGTCTGATAACTATCTTCTGTTGCCTGCACATTCCCGCGATTGTCCAGGTCGATATCCAGTTGCCGGATCATACCCGTATGCTGGGGATGTACAAACCCCATGGCAAGCAGGGCCAATTCACAGGGGATTTCCCGCTCAGAACCGGCAATCTCTTCAAAACGTGCCGGACCGCCGCCTTCCGGAGTCTTCCAGGCAAGATCCACCACTTTCAAAGCCCGGAGTTGCCCCTGCGCATCGCCAATAAAAGCCTTGGTGGCAATTGACCAATGTCTTTCTGCACCCTCTTCATGCGAGGAAGTTGTTTTCAATACCATGGGATAACTGGGCCAGGGCATAGCAGGTGTTCTGGTTGCTGGCGGCTTGGGCAGTAGCTCAAACTGGGTAACACTGGCCGCCCCGTGCCGGTTGGAAGTACCCACACAGTCGCTGCCGGTATCCCCGCCTCCAATGACAACCACATTTTTGCCCGTCGCCACAACGGGAACTTCTTCGATCGGTTTCCCGCTGACCCTTTTATTTTGTTGTTTGAGGAATTCCATCGCAAAATGTACCCCTTTCAGTTCGCGTCCGGGTACGTCCAGATCCCGTGGAACCGTTGAGCCGCCCGCCAGCAATACTGCCTGGTTTTCACGCAGCAGGTCATTGATGCTGACATTGACCCCTACATGGGCATTACACCGAAAAACAACCCCTTCCTCTTCCAAAAGCCGGATCCGCCGCTCTACCACCCATTTCTCCAGTTTAAAATCAGGAATCCCATAGCGCAGCAGACCGCCGGGAACATCATCCCGCTCATACACGGTAACCGAATGTCCGGCATAGTTCAGTTGAGCAGCAGCTGCCAAACCCGCTGGCCCGGAACCCACAACCGCCACTTTCTTCCCACTGCGCATATTGGGTTTGCGCGGACGGACAAACCCTTTTTCAAAGGCAATTTCAATGATATGTTTCTCAATTTCTTCAATTGCAACAGGTGGCTGATTGATGCCTAACACACAAGCACTTTCACAAGGGGCCGGACAAATCCTACCTGTAAACTCCGGAAAATTATTGGTTGCACTCAGTATTTCATAGGCCTCTTGCCAGTTCCTGCGGTATACCGCATCATTGAACTCAGGAATGATATTACCCAGCGGGCAACCACTATGACAAAAAGGAACGCCGCAGTTCATGCAACGTGCCGCCTGCTGATTCAATGCTGGCTCGGGATAACGGTCTACAAATTCCCGGTAATCCTGTTTTCTTTCCTCCACCGGTCTTTTACCCGGCAGAACCCTTGTAAATTCTATAAAACCTGTTGGCTTACCCATGTTTCTCGCTTTTTAAACTGGTAGCTGAATTAATTGATGATCCGCTTGGCCTGGCTCTTTTCCTGCAGCACTTTTTTATAATCGCGTGGAAAAACT
>CAZAOR010000253.1:0-5222 GCA_964486805.1 uncultured Sediminibacterium sp.
GTGATGGTATGCTCCCCATTGTATTCCTGAACCCCATATACTGTCACCTGGAGCTGATCACCCGGCCCCAATACATAGTTCACCGGGGTGGCGAGGCTGAGATTGGGTGTAAAGCTGGGGGCAACAGACGTATAGAGTTCCGATCCAAAGATCAGGGAATCAATCAAGGTTTTCGGCCTTTCCCCGGGGCGTGTACTGTCCGGTTCGCCGGCCTGTTCCCGGCCCTGGGTGTCTGCCGATTTAAGTTTACCGGTAGCTGTATTGGTCGTGCCGCTGTTCAATCTTTCCTTCAGTTTGGCAAACTCGGCGGGCGACATGCCCTTGGCAATCGCCAGTTGCTCTGCCTGGTCAATGCTCATACCCGAACTGCCCAACTGGGCTTTCAATTTGGCGATATCCGCATCACTGAGCTGGTCCACCCGAACGGTGCTGAGGTCCTTGCCTTTCAGGAGGTCCTGGGCGTGGAGGGAGGAACTCGTGATTAAAATTAGCAGGATGAATCCAATAAGTTGATGAATCCGAATTTTATACATGAACCAGATAATTATTTGATGATGATACTTGCGTTATTTTGACTCGGGGCGCCACGGACCGTCATTTCGACTGGAGCGTCAGCGGAAGGAGAAATCTCCTGCAGGTGAACCGTAACCTGTAAAAGAGATTCGTTGCACTTCAGGAGATGTCTCTCTTCGTTCGACATGACGGTTTCGAGTCAGGACATGTCTCTACTCCGTTCGACATGACGGTTTCGAGTCGGGGGATGTCCCTCTTCGTTCGACATGACGGTTTTTATGGTATGATTAGCCACCTGAACACGAAGGTTCTATTATTTCCTGCGTTCACCCCTCCACCAAATCCACCACCGGGCCGAGTTCGGTGAGATGGGCTTCGGTGAATTCGCCCGGTGCAAACAGACCCACCCGGATTTTTTTACCGATCAGGGTTTCCGCTTTTTCAATCAGGCGGTAGAGATAGGGTTTATCCAGTTCGCCAACGATCACCAGGTCAATAAAGCTGGCGTTCTGTCCCCGGGCCAGATCGCCTGTAAGGTACACTTTATCTACATTTCCCAGTTTTTCGATCACCTGTTCCACGATCTGGTCCACTCCCACATAGCGCAGGATGATATTGCGCAGGGGCTGGAAAAGGGGATGATCCGTATTCACCTGGTATTGTTTGCGTTTGGTATCGGCGCCCTCGCTTCCCTCACTCACTGCGATCAGCCGCATATCAGATAATTTATTCAATTCCAGTCGCACGGTATTACTGCTCACACCCAAATCCCTTTCCAGGCCACGTAAATACACTTTACTGGCCGGGTTCAGGAGCAATTTGGTCAATAACTTGACCCTGATTTTACCGGAAAAAAGATGATCGAGAACCATGAGCGGCGGGTTAGCGCGTTAGCAAGTTGGCGTATTGGTTTAGGGAGCGTCATCTCGATCACGCCGTAGGCGTGAGAGTTGTAAACCCCGACCGTAGCGTCGGGGAGATCTCCTGAAGTACAACGGATCTTTCTTAGCAGGTTTACGGTTCACCTGTAGGAGATTTCTCCTTCCGCTGACGCTCCAGTCGAAATGACGGTTAGGTGATGCTCCGGTCGAAATGACGGCATGCTGACACTCCCTTGGAATGACAGGGCAGAGGCTATGCACCATCCGCCTGGTTAGCCAGATAGTCTAAGTGCTTATACCAGTCTGATGCTATCAGTTGTTGTAAAAATAATTTATCTGGCCGGAGCAATTGTAACATGGACAGGCAAGCATCTTTCAAAGGTCTCAGCTCATAACGGGCGATCTGGAAAACAATGGCCGGGTCAATGCCCCTGTAATCATGTGCGATCCTGTTACGCAAACCGCCAATTTGCTCCCAGGAAATGAAACTCATTTCTTCTTTGAGTTTTTCATCAATTTTTCGGGACTCTTCCCCGATTGCCAGCAATAGGTGACAAACCGCGTTGTACTGCAGTTGGTCACTTGATGTATAAAATGAATCCTTGTCTGTAAAACCATTTGTATAGATAAAGATTTTTTCTATGCTTTCCAGTATCGTTAGGATATGGAGGATATTATCTTTAGAATACAACAATGCCGTCTTTTTGAATGGAGCTGTGTATTATCGGTTCGGTATGGTTCCCCGGAACCAATTCTATCTTAGGCAGATGTAAGAGGTTCCCGAGGTATTTTTCTAAGGTTTGCAGTCGCATCAGCGGCATCCGGCTACCCGGTACCAGGCGATACTGAATATCCAGATCGCTGTCTTGCCGCTGCTGATTGCGTGCAAAGCTTCCGAAAAGAACCAGGCTTTGAATACCAAAACGTTCACGAAGAAAATCCTGGTTTTGCCGGAGTATCTCTACTATCGTATCGGTTTGAAGCAAGAAGAACAGAATTTGGTCTTTAGTCTTTGGTGCCTCATGTTGATCACACCGAAGCACAAGGAATCCTTTTTAGCAGGTTACGGTTCACCTTCGGGAGATTTCTCCTTCCGCTCCGCTCCAGTCGAAATGACGGCCATGTGGGCTTGGTCGAAATGACGGTATGCGGGCACTCCCTCGAAATGACGGTTAGGTGATGCTCCGGTCGAAATGATGGTCGTTACACTCCCTCGAAATGACGGCCATGTGGGCTTGGTCGAAAAAAGGCGCTTGCGAATCTTTCCAAAAACCAATGACTAATCACCAAAGACCGTCCTACGGCTTCGCCGCCCTCACTCCCATAACAGCAGTGCAGTGACACAAAGTTGAGTAGCTAAACTAATGCAATTTCTCATTACTTGTTAACAAATAGTAAAGAAATTACAGGTGATTTTTTAAACAGAGCTGAACCAGGATAGGGGTTTAAGCATATCATATACTACCCGGTAGTTCCGGGATACCCGCTCAGGCAATGTTCCAGCAGACCGGGGGACGGATCCCGCTGATTAGCAAATATATAGGGGTTACCCGAGATATCACTACATATACCCGAATAAATTCCTACCCAAAAAGGGGGATGGTTGATATAAGGAGCGTCATTTCGAAGGAGTGTAACGACTGAGAAATCTCCTGACCATTCCGCGGACCTGCTAAGAAGGATTTGGACCAATTCGGGAGATTTCTCCTTCCGCTGACGCTTCAGTCGAAATGACGGCGGGGTGACGCTCCAGTCGAAATGAGGGTTTTAAGTGGAAATACGCAGTAAGACTATCATCAAACTCAATAAAGCATGGTTTATTTTTCGGAAAAATCATGCAACGCGGTGGCTGTATTTATATGCTTACCAACCGTCACAAAACGACACTCTATATTGGTGTAACATCTGATCTTATCAGGAGGGTCCAGGAGCACAAAAACCGTCATAAACCTGACAGTTTCAGCGCCAGGTATCATTTAGTACACCTTGTTTACTATGAGTTATTCAGCACTATTCAGGAAGCGATACTGAGGGAAAAACAGGTAAAAAAATGGAGCAGGGCCAAGAAAGAAGTACTGATTCATACTGTTAATCCACAATGGTTTGACCTCTGGGATACGGAAGTCAGGTTCTGGTAAACTGGTTTAGTAAGGGTGTGGTGGGAATGATTCCCCTCATGTTGAATGGAGTGAAGCGTACGATGAGACGGCATGTCGAATGGAGTGAAGTGTACAATGAGACGGCATCACGACAGGGCGAAGCATCCAATGAGACGTCATCTCGATCACGCCGAAGGCGTGAGAGTTGTAAACCCCGACCGTAGCGTCGGGTCTTAGACCCAGACCGAAGCGTCTGGGGAGAGATCTCCTGAAGTGCAACGAATCTATCTTAGCAAGCTCTCTAGCACCGTCATCTCGACTGAGCGAAGCGATGGAGAGATCTCCTGAAGTGCAACGGATCTATCTTAGCGAGCTCTCTAGCACCGTCATCTCGACTGAGCGAAGCGATGGAGAGATCTCCTGAAGTGCAACGAATCTATCTTAGCAAGCTGACGGCTCACATGCAGGAGATTTCTCCTTCCGCTGCGCTCCAGTCGAAATGACGTTCCGCCAACCCGCCAATTAAAACCGCTCCTTCACTTCCTCATACACCCTCCGGATCCCTTCTTCCAGGGGAATCCTGGCTTTCCAGCCGAGGGCATGGATTTTGGAGACATCCATCAGCTTGCGGGGCGTGCCATCGGGTTTGCTGGTATCCAGGCTGATCTGCCCCTCATAACCTACGATGCGCTGCACTAATTGCGCCAGTTCGAGGATGGACAGGTCTTCCCCTACCCCGATATTCACCAGTCCGGGCGCATCATATTCCTGCATCAGGAAGAGGCAGGCATCGGCCAGGTCGTCCACATGCAGGAACTCCCGGCGCGGGGTACCCGTACCCCAAATCACCACTTCAGGGGCATTGGACTTTTTAGCGGAAATGAACTTGCGCAGCAGGGCGGGCAGTACATGCGATTTCTCGAGGTCATAATTATCGTTCGGGCCATAGAGATTGGTTGGCATGGCCGAGATAAAATGACAGCCATACTGGGCACGGAAAGCATCGCAAAGTTCGATGCCGGCGATCTTGGCGATCGCATAGGGTTGGTTGGTCGATTCTAAATAACCTGATAACAGACTTTCTTCTTTCAGTGGTTGCGGCGCCAGTTTGGGATAGATACAGGAAGAACCGAGGAACAATAGTTTCTGAACGCCGGCCTGGTGTGCGGACTGGATGATATTGGCTTCCATCATCAGGTTATCATAAATGAACTCTGCCCGGTAGGTATTATTGGCCAGGATTCCACCCACTTTAGCGGCAGCGAGGAATACATATTCCGGCTGCTCCTGCTGAAAGAAGGCTTGCACAGCCGCTTGATTCCGCAGGTCAAGTTCGGAAGAGCTGCGGTACACCAGGTTGGTATACCCATCTTTTTGCAGTTTTCTTACAATCGCGCTGCCCACCATTCCGCGGTGGCCTGCGATGTATATCTTGGAGTGGAGGTTCATGGTGGTCTTTGTTTAAGAACTTTTTTACCGCTGAGAAATGAGCCGCAGAGACTTCGCGGAGTTTTTTTAACCGCTAAGGCGCCAGGTCGCAAGGTTTCGCAAAGAAAAAAGGGCTTCTTAGCGTATCATCGCGCCGATAGCGCCCTAGCGGTAAAATTCCTGCTCCTCCGCGAAGCCTCCTGATCTCCTGTTCTCTGCGGTGAAAAAATCTTCGCCAAAGAGAACCAACCAACCGCAAAGACACGATGTCGCAAGGATACGCAAGGAAAAAGACTTCTTA
>CAZAOR010000254.1:0-4555 GCA_964486805.1 uncultured Sediminibacterium sp.
CATAAACAATGGCACAATGATGAGTGTTACGATGTGTTTACGCATTATGAAGCGATGGAAACATTGAAAAATCGCAAACCCCGGGTACTGTATATTGCTTATGGCGAAACAGATGAATGGGCACATGAACGGGAATATCGTTCTTACCTGGATGCTGCGCATCAGGTAGATGCCTGGATCAAAGAGATCTGGGATTTCCTGCAATCTGACCCGCAGTACCGGAATAAAACAACTTTGCTGATCACAACAGATCACGGGCGGGGGGATTCAATTAAAACCAAATGGACCAGCCACGGTAGCTCTGTGGAAGATGCATACCAGATTTGGTTTGCAGCTATGGGTCCTGGTATAGCACCCAAAGGCGAGATGAATCATACGCCCCTGGTATATCAGAAGCAGTTTGCACAAACCCTCGCGGGAATATTAGGACTCCGGTTTACAGCGGAACATCCAGTTGCCCCAGGTATAAAAGAAATCGGGCAATAGGGCTTTGGCTGCCGAGGACTACTATTTACCCTGGAAAACAGCTTTTCTTTTTTCGAGGAAGGCGCGGGTGCCTTCTATCCTGTCCGCTGTCTGGAAGCAGTAGCCGAAAGCAGCGGCTTCCCTTTCATAGCCATCCACCCCTGGCTCGTAGCAGGCATTGATGCTTTCGATACATTTACCTATTGCCAGGGGCGCTTTGGTCAGGATTGTTTCCAGCAGGGTCCTCGCTTTGGGTAAAAGTTCTTCCGCAGGTACTACATAGTTCACCAGTCCATATTGCAGGGCGGTTGGCGCATCAATCATAACGGCGCTCATCAGCAGTTCCATTGCCCTTCCTTTCCCTACCAGTTGTGCCAGCCGCTGGGTACCGCCATAGCCGGGGATCAGCCCCAAGTTCACTTCCGGCTGACCAAATTTTGCATGCTCGGATGCAAGCCTGAAATGGCAGCTCATGGCCAGTTCACAACCTCCCCCCAATGCAAACCCATTGACACAGGCAATAATGGGTTTCGGGCAGCGTTCAATCCGGAAAAAGCTTTCCTGCCCGGCTTTTGATAATGCGATGGCCGATTCCGTATCCAGCCCCTCAAATTCCCCGATATCAGCCCCTGCTACAAAAGCCTTGGTGCCGGCACCGGTGATGATCACAGCCTGAATAGCCGCATGGGTATAAATTTCATCCAGCACCTTGTTCAGGTCGGCAAAAACCTGCTTGTTCAGGGCATTGAGTTTATCGGGCCGGTTGATGGTGATAGTCAGTATTCCATTCTCCAGGGAAGTAAGCAGGGTCGCATACATGGCAATCGTTTTCACAAAGATAAGTGCTGGCGCCAGCTTTATCGGCGGGATACCGGAACCGACCGATGCCGATTACCGGTGGCCGTTCTTATCCCATTTGTGGTATTATCTGATGTCCCTGAAAGGGCGGGGAAACCGGCAGCACTTTTAATCCGCTGACAATCATCAATTAACACGCTTCGTTAACACATACTTCATATTCCGGTTACAATTTCATAACATGATTTAGACCGGAGTGGGCAGCCGCAAAGGATAGTTTTGCAGGCGTAAACCAATTCATGGGAAAGCGTTTTGCCATCCTTCTGTTTCTGCTGCTGGTCAAGATAGTGGCATCTGCCAGCCGAACAGGGTTTGTCAGATCCGCTGTCGGGCTCATTTCGGGACAAAGGAAAGCCATGATAACCAGGGTTTACCTGTTTCATCGGTCCTATCTGACGGATGCCATGCAGGGCCCTGATAAAAATGGTTGCTTTGATGTATCATTCCGGTTTTTTCCAACCCTAACGATGCCGGGGCAGTCCACAATATTTTACGCTTCCTTGCAACTTATTCATGCAAATGCTGCAGGTGTGCCAGGTATAACCCCGCAGTTCATAGGGAAGACGATACACCGTACCAGGCAAACACAAAATTTTTCCGGCACCGGCTGGCCCGGTGACCTCTCCTGTCTTTTATATTAAAATCAACCGATATGGCACAGTTCAGGAATTTATTGAAACAAACACTTGCAGCTTTATCATTGCTGTTACTGCCAGCACTGATAATGGCCCAGCAAGTGAAACAGGTTACCGGTAAGGTCCTTGATGATCAGGACAAATCACCGGTTGCCGGAGCCAGTGTAACACTGCGTAATGCACCCAAAGGCGCCATTACAGATGCGCTGGGTAATTTTAAACTCAATGTACCGGACAATGGTGTTTTGTATGTTTCCTCGCTGGGATATGCATTGACTTCTGTTAAAATAGAAGGTAAAACCGAACTGACTATTTATTTGTCCAAAGAAACCAAAACACTCAATGAGGTAGTGGTGACTGCCCTGGGTGTAAATAAGCAGTCCAAGGCGCTGGGTTATGCTGTACAGACTGTCAGCACCAAGCAGTTTACCCAGGCACAGGATCCCAACCTGATTAATAACCTGAATGGCAAGCTGGCTGGTGTATATATTACCAATGGCGGTGCCGGTGTAGGTTCTACTTCCCGGATCGTTGTACGGGGTGAAAACTCTTTCAGTGGCAGTAATCAACCCCTTTTTGTGGTAGATGGTGTTCCCATTAACAATGAAACCTTTTTCAATAACGCCATTGAGAATTCGTCCAACCAGGGCACCTGGGCAGAGGTTGACTGGGGTAATGGCGCTGCTGAATTAAATCCCAATGATATTGCAAAGATCACGGTACTGAAGGGCTCTACCGCGGCAGCACTGTATGGCTCACGTGCTGCCAATGGTGCTGTAGTACTGACCACCAAAAAAAGTATATCGCAGAAAGGAATGACGGGTATTAGCTTTAACTCCACGACTACTTTCGAATCCCCGTTGAAGTTACCGCGCCTGCAGAATCAATATGGTGCTGGTGTAAACGCCTATCCCCTGAGCGGAGCGCCGAATACCTATGCTTATGCCAATGGCGGCGGCTCCAGTGAAAACAATATCCCTAATTGGGGATTAAAATTTGATCCGAACCTGCTGGTACCCCAGTTTGACGGCCCTGCGGGCTCTGGCGGTCAATACCAGGCGGGCGACCTGATTGCCCGGAGCGTGGATCCCTCCCTGACCGTGACCCCAACCCCCTGGATCGGCCATGCAGACCATTTCAAGAACTTTCTGCAAACAGGTATTACCACACAGAACAGCATTGCATTTGGCGGCAGCAGCGATAATGGCAGCTACCGCATGGCCATGAGCACGATGTACAACAAAGGCATCTTGCCTGGTACGGATCTTCGTCGTTATACCCTGTCTGTTCGTGCCGATCACCGTTTCAACGATAAACTGACTTCTGATTATTTCATCAACTATATCAATAGCAACAGCAGTAACCGTCCCAATATCGGTTATGGCTCTGAAAGCGTGATGTACACTTTCTTCGGGGTTTATGGTATGCCGATCAATATCGATCTCAACTCCCTGAAAAAGGAATGGCAGACCGGTCGTAATCAGCAAAACCAGTTCCGCTACTGGAATAACCATGATAACCCCTATGTTACCCTGTACGACAACGTAAACAGTTTTAATAAAAACCGGATCATCGGTAACGCCTCGCTGAAATATACGATCGATCCCCAGTGGAATGTGATGCTGCGTACCGGATCGGATGTGTATACAGACCACCGGGAAGGACATCGTGCCTTTACAACGGTACGTTTCCCCACAGGCGGATTCAGGAATGATGATGTGAATTATTTTGAGAATAACACAGATGTGCTGATCAGCTATAAGAAGAAACCCGGAACTGACTGGAATATCAGCGCTTCTGCCGGTGGAAACAGATTTATGCAGAATATCAGCTATACCCGTGATATCGCCAATTCACTAATTACCCCGGGACTTTATAATTTCTCCAATGCCCAGAACCAGTTACCTACCCTGTATCAGCGATTTAACAAGGTGGTGTACAGCGCTTATGCATTTGCAGATGTTGACTATAAAAACCTTTTATTCCTGAACGTAACCGGCCGGGAAGATAAGTCCAGCACCCTGCCAACCGGTAACAATTCCCTGTTTTATCCCTCGGCTTCATTAAGCGGTATTATTTCGGATATGGTGCATCTGCCTTCCGCGATCTCCTACCTGAAACTGCGGGTATCTGCTGCGCGGGTAGGACGGGACGCTGATCCGTATTCGATCAACAATACCTATGTAACGAATACGCCGTTCAATGGTTATCCGCTCACTACCGGTAACAATATATTGGCCAATAGTACGCTGAAGCCCTCTTCGACTACCACCACTGAATTCGGTATGGAGCTTCGCCTGCTTAAGAACCGCATCACCCTGGATGCGACCTATTATAACTCAGACACCAAGGATGAGGTGGTGCAACTGCCGATCCCCGTATCCTCCGGTTATACCAATGCCTTTGTGAATGGCGCCAGTATTAATAACAAGGGTGTGGAAATCATGTTATCCGCCAATGTGCTGTCGCCGAAAACGGCCGATGGACTTCGCTGGGATATGAACTTCAACTTCAGCCATAATGTAGGTAAAGTAACTGCCTTACCCGATGGTATCAATACCTATATCTACGCACAGGTTACCCAATATGATCGTTAC
>CAZAOR010000255.1:0-11423 GCA_964486805.1 uncultured Sediminibacterium sp.
ATACACCTGCCCGGGATAGTACCTGGCTATTCAGTGCCACTATGCCCCCAGAGATCCGGAAAGTGAGCCGCAAATACATGAAGGAGCCGAAAGAGGTAACGGTTGGTAAAGTAAATACGGCCAATAAGAATATTGATCACCAGTATTATGTAACAACCGCCCATTATCGCTACGAGACCCTGAAACGGATCATTGATTTCAATCCGGGTATTTATGGGATCATTTTTACCCGGACAAAGGCCGATGCCCAGGAAATATCCGAGCGACTCACACGCGAAGGCTATGACATCGACGCCCTGCATGGTGACCTTACCCAGGCACAACGGGATAAAGTGATGGGACAATTCCGTGACCGGAGTCTCCAACTGCTCATAGCCACCGATGTTGCCGCCAGGGGAATCGATGTATCCGGTATTACACATGTGATAAATTATGAATTGCCCGACGATGTGGAAATATATACACACCGCAGCGGTCGTACCGGTCGCGCCGGTAATCAGGGCATCTGTATTTCCATTGTGCATAGCAAGGAAATGTATAAGTTCAAACAGATCGAACGGATCAATCATTGTCAATTCCATCGCCTGGATATACCAAGCGGGAAAGATGTTTGCCGTAAACAGTTTTTCCATTTCATGGATAAATTGCTCTCAGCCGATATCAGCCATGGTGATTATGCGACCTATGTACCCATGCTGGCAGAAAAATTTGCCGATATCAGCAAGGAGGAAGTATTGAAAAGAGTTGCTGCGATGGAATTTGATCGGTTCCTGAAATATTATGAAAACGCGGAAGACCTGAACATCCGGGAACGCAGTAAAAAAGAGTTCGGAGAGCCCCGCCCGGATAAATCACAAGGGAAACCCGCTTTCGATCGTAACCGTACCCGTAACAGCGGTTATAGCCGTCTTTTTGTAAACCTGGGGACCAAAGATGGGTTTTACAAGGCCAGCTTTCTGCAGTTCATCCTGGATATGAGTGATCTGCGAAAAGAGGTACTCGGAAAAATCGATATGAAGGATATGAACAGTTGGATCGAGATCGAAAGCAGCGCAGCTGCTAAAATGATCCGTGCTCTGGACGGTAAAAATTATAAAGGCCGCCGGATCAGGATGAATGATGCCGATAGCGGCGGCCCTCGCGGACGAAAACACGATTAATCATCAACCAGCCATACAAAAACTTTCTATATGGAGCAAGCCATCGAACAATCCACCCAGGTGGAAGCATTACTTAGCAAACGCCCTCTCATTATCTCCGGACCTTGCAGCGCAGAAACGGAAGAACAGGTGATCCAGACCGCAACCCGGCTGGCAGCAACAGGCAAAGTGGATATCCTGCGTGCTGGTATCTGGAAACCTCGTACCCGACCAGGCAGTTTTGAAGGGATTGGCACAAAAGGATTACCCTGGCTGCAACAGGCAAGAAAACAGTCCGGGCTACCCGTGGCAGTGGAAGTGGCTACCGGTAAACAGGTAGAAGATGCGCTCCATTTTGATGTAGATGTATTATGGATCGGTGCCCGCACCACCGTTAACCCATTCAGCGTGCAGGAAGTAGCAGACGCCCTCCGTGGAGTAGATGTGCCGGTATTGATCAAGAATCCCATCAATCCCGACCTGGAACTCTGGATTGGTGCCATGGAACGGGTGGCCAAAGCAGGCATCCGGCAGATAGGACTCATTCACCGTGGATTCAGCTCCTATGGTAATACCGAATACAGGAATGCGCCGATGTGGCATCTGGCTATCGAAATGAAACGCCGCTGCCCCGAACTCCTGATGATCAATGACCCCTCGCATATCTGCGGACGGAGGGATATCTTGCAGGATGTAGCCCAAACCGCAATCGATCTGGATTTTGACGGACTCATCATTGAGAGCCATATTGATCCTGACAATGCCTGGAGCGATGCCAAGCAACAGATTACGCCGGAACGCCTTGGCGAAATGATCAACGCTATCCGCTGGAGAAGAGAAGATATCGCTTCAGAGGAATACCATGCGGCTCTTGAAAAATTAAGGCAACAGATTAATAACCTCGATGATGAACTGATGCAGATACTCAGTCAGCGTATGAAAGTAGCAGAAAGTATCGGCCGGTATAAAAAGGATAACAATATTACCATCCTCCAGACCAACCGCTGGAACGCTATCCTGGAACGGGCTTATACAAAAGGGGAGAAGCTGGGACTGAGCCGTGAATTCGTCACCAAATATTTTGATGCCGTGCACATGGAAAGTATCCAGCACCAGAATAAGATCATGAACGCCTGATAGCATTGTTTGTCATGACCAGAAAAGATATCCCTTTCTCGCAGGCGCCAACCAGTTTTTATTTCCAGTCTGCTTTTTCCAGGCTGCATAAACTGGTGGATCCCGAACAAACGATTTTGCTGACGGATGAAAATATTTACCGCCGTCATCAAGCCAGGTTTGGCGAATGGAATACCATCGTACTGAAACCAGGGGAACAATACAAAGTACAATCCACAGTCGATGATATTATTGACCAGTTGATACGGATGGGTGCGGATCGCCAGACCTTTCTGGTAGGTGTGGGCGGGGGGGTCATAACGGATCTGACGGGCTATGTGGCCGGTATCTTTATGCGGGGTATCCGTTTCGGGTTTGTGCCAACAACCCTGCTGGCAATGATTGATGCAGCTATCGGTGGTAAAAATGGGATTGATGTAGGAATATATAAAAATATGGTAGGACTGATCCGGCAACCTGCCTTTCTGCTCTATGATACCGATTTCCTGAAAAGCCTGCCGCTTACAGAGTGGAAAAATGGCTTTGCAGAGATCATTAAACATGCCGCGATAAAAGATGCGGCTATGTTCCGCCAATTACAGGCATCCAAACTGAACGATTACCGGCATGATCCGGTTGCCCTGGGAAAACTTATCCAGCGGAATGCGATGATCAAAATCAGAATTGTCCAGGCAGATGAGTTTGAGAAAGCCGAGCGCAAACTTCTCAACTTCGGCCACACACTGGGCCATGCGATCGAGAACACCTATGAATTGAGTCACGGGCAGGCCATTAGTATCGGAATGACTTATGCCGCATTGATCTCACAAAAGATAAATGGATTTTCCCAGACAGCCGTCTTCCTGCAGGTGCTGAAGAACTACGGACTGCCAACTTATGCTGTTTTTGACAAACAATTAGCGCTGGAAAATATTGCTAAGGACAAGAAGAAACAAAAGGACGGTGTGACCTATGTGCTGCTTGAAAAAATAGGCAAGGCTGTTGTACATCCCCTGAAATTTACGGAACTCAAAGAGATTTTTAATTCATGGTAACACGTACTGCAAATAAACCTGCATCGAATCAGACGGTCATTGTTCAGCCAGGCAATCTTACCGGACAGATTATGGCCGCTGCCAGTAAAAGCAGTATGCAGCGCGCCTGTGCAGCAGCTTTATTGCACCAAGGCCATACCCGTCTGGTGAACCCCGGTAACAGCCACGACGATCTCGCAGCACTGGAAGTGATACAAAAACTGGGTGCCCATATCAGTTGGCAGAACAATGGGGATATCCTCATAGAATCCCAGGGTGTTTTTCCGGTTGATGCGGTAATTGATTGCGGTGAAAGCGGTTTAGGTATCCGAATGTTTACACCGATTGCCGCCCTGAGCGATATGCCGCTTAGTTTAACCGGTCGGGGCAGCCTTTTAAACAGGCCCATGGATTTTTTTGATCGGATATTGCCGCAGTTAGGTGTACAGATCCAAACGAATGAGGGGAAATTGCCTTTCCAGATACAGGGACCGCTTCGACCTGCTTCTATTACGGTGGATGGTTCCCTCAGTTCACAGTTCCTGACTGGTTTGCTGATGGCTTATGGTGCAGCTGGCGCAAAGGATGTCAGTATAACGGTCACCAATCTGAAGAGCCGCCCGTATATTGATCTTACACTCGGGGTGATGCATCATTTCGGATGGAATATCCGGCACCGGCAGTATGAGACTTTTTTCTTTGATGGCAGCGGAAAAGCAGGGAAAGATGCAATTATTTATCAGGTAGAAGGCGACTGGAGCGGAGCTGCATTCCTCCTGGTAGCAGGCGCCACTGCCGGCAACCTCATCATTACCGGCCTGGATCCGAAATCAGCCCAGGCCGATAAAGCCGTTTTGGATGCACTCCGTCAAACCGGCTGTAAGCTTGTCATTACTGAAAAACAAATACATGTTGGAGCAACCGTCCTGCAGCCCTTTGTATTTGATGCGGAAGACTGCCCTGATCTGTTTCCGCCACTGGCAGCCCTGGCAGCCAACGCGGAGGGAATCAGTCGCATTAGTGGTGTCAACCGGTTAGCCCACAAAGAAAGCAACCGGGCTCTCAGTTTGCAGTCGGAGTTTGCTAAATTGGGGATCGAAATAAAGTTGGATGGAAATGAAATGCTCATAAGGGGAGGTACCGGCATCCGGTCGGCTGCAACCTGGTCGCATAACGATCACCGGATTGCCATGGCCTGTGCTGTTGCTGCACTGAAGGCCGATGGCCCGGTGCATATTACAGATGCAGATGCGATAAATAAATCTTATCCTGCATTTTATGAACATATCCGCTCAGTAGGGGCAGCGGTCCTTGATACAAACTCAAATGATTAAACAGTGAACAGTTTCGGCAGAATATTCCGGGTACACATTTTTGGCGAATCACACGGCGCTTGCGTGGGATTTGTGCTGGACGGATGCCCGGCGGGATTAGCTCTCGCAGAAACGGATTTCCTGGCCGATATGGAAAGACGGAAAGGCGGGATTCAAAAAGGCACTACCCCCCGGCAGGAAGCCGATATTCCTGTTTTCAAGAGCGGGCTGTTCAACGGGCATACAACCGGTGCCCCAATAACTGTGCTGTTCGAAAATAATAACACCCGCAGTGCGGATTATGAAAAACTGCGGGCATTCCCGCGACCCGGGCATGCCGATTTTACGGCGCATGCCAAATATGGCGGTTTTGAAGACTACCGGGGTGGTGGCCATTTCAGCGGCCGGCTTACGGCCTGTATGGTAGGGATCGGGGTGATTGCTAAAAAACTGCTGAGATCCCTTCAAATCAAAGCCGAAATCCTGGAAATAGGCGGGGAGCAGGACCTGGAAGCCGGATTGAATCAAGCGATAGCTGCAAAGGACAGTATTGGCGGTATCGTGGAGTGCCGGGTAAACGGATTGCCCGTTGGCTTGGGAGAACACTTCTTCGATTCCCTGGAATCCCTGCTGGCACATGCTGTATTTGCCATCCCAGCTATAAAAGGCATTGAATTCGGAGCAGGATTTGCCGCGGCCCGTATGTACGGCTCCGAACACAATGATGCCATCATCGATGAAAAAGGAACTACGGCTACCAACCATGCCGGCGGAATCGTTGGCGGTATCAGCAACGGAAATGAACTCGTCTTCCGGATTGCAGTGAAGCCTACCTCCTCCACACCCAAAGAACAACAAACCTGGAACCAGGAAACCGGACAGGTAGAAGCTTTCTCGGTGAAAGGACGCCATGATCTGTGCATAGCCCTCCGTGTGCCGGTTGTGCTGGAAGCAATAACAGCCATGGTATTGGTCGACCTGATGCTGATTGCCCAAAAAATCCCACCGGTACTGACCAACTAGACCGATTTTAAGCACTTACGCTACCTGTTGCATACTAATTACCCATGACAAACGTTTTTTACCAAAAACTACCATGTCCTCAATTTACCATATAACAACCCGTAAAGAATGGGAGGAAGCCCAGGAAAAAGGGTACTATGCAGCCAGTTCACTGGCCGCAGAAGGGTTTATGCACTGCAGCACCGAAGACCAGGTAGCAGGGGTGCTGGATCGTTATTTCAAGGGTAAAACAGACCTGGTAAAACTTACCATCGATAAAGCACTGGTTGAACGCCCCCTGGTATTCGAACTGGCTTCATCCGTCAATGAATTATTTCCACATATTTACGGATCATTGAATATCAATGCTGTAATTGAGGTTACTTACTTATAATATTTATGCATAATTATCTGATCAATGCTTCGCTGCAGATGCTGCCCCTTGCCCGCGACAGGCATCCTTATGCCTGGGTAGATGAAGTGATCGCGGTTATTCAGGCCTCCGGACTTGCCTACGAAATCGGCCCATTCACAACGATTGTAGAAGGCTCCTATGAGGCCGTTATCCAAGTGATCAATACGATTAACGAGCATCTTGTTGCAAATGCCTGTCCCGAATGGATTTTACAGGTGCAATTACAGTTAAGAAGCGATGGGGATATGACCGGTTCAGAAAAAACGGCCAAATATACCTGAATATCAGGGGCTGATATAGTCCGAATAAACAGGTTTGCCCCAATACCGATACCTGCGATTATCCAGCGGGGTACCGCTGAGCAAGGATTGAATAAATCCGTTGCGGTATACTTGTTCGGTATGGTAGATTAGTCCATTCTTATTGGTTTTCAGCCAGATATCTATTCTTCCTTGTAATGCACTGTAATGTAAAAAGCTCGTATCAAGCTGCGATTGAAACCTGAAATGACGGGAAAGTTGCTGTAAAAGCCAACGGCTTCTGTACCAGGTGCCGCCCCGGGGGCTTACCAGGGGCTTGCCATTATAAATGACCACGCTGTCATTATAGGCAAGTACCGAAAGATGATGTGCCGGGCTGGATTGAAGCCAATGAACTAGTTTTTCGGTATGCAGGCTGTCTTCATAGCCATAATCGCTGTCAATAAAAGCGATACGGGTGATAGTGGAGGGTATTTGATCAACAGCATCCAGGTAGCCAAAAATAAAACTGCCCCCACCGCTATGGCTGTCCAGCACTATTTGCGGATGCCAGATGGTAAATGCCCCGCTGACAGAATCTACCAGGCGCCTGATCTCCGCCGGCCCATTTGTTCGGGCGCGTTTCCAGGCAGGCCAGCTTTTCCCAAAACTGGCCAGGTATACCAGGATAATGTTTTCATCGGATAACTGCCGGCGCAGGTAACGTGCCTGTGCCGCGATGTGCTGGATAGCATAATGCCAGTCATCGCCGGCCTGCATGCGTTTTCCCATGGTCCATTCGATGCTGTTTCCATTGGGGAGCGCATAAAAAACCAGGGTGGTTTTCTTTCCGGTAGCCAAATACGGGAGGCTGTCTGGTAAATTGATCTGTATGATGGTTTGGTTAACGGGATTTTCAATACGGATATTTACTTCCCTCTGGATATTTTCCGACTGGCTGTAGCCCTGGAGATAGCTAAATAACAGGAATAAGAAAAAGGTATTTTTTAATAATTTAAAAATCATAATAAATTCAATATCAATTATATATATTGACTAAATAAAAATAAAAAATAAATTAATTAACAATCAATGGCACGATCTTTGGCAAAAAGCTGGCAAATCTGGGATAAATATACACCGGAAAACTCCCGGTATCAGGTGGCATTGCTTATTTTACCTGTTATTCCGGCTTTGCATAAGGAGGACAATCATGAAGAATCGGGTTTGGTTAATGATTTCATTGGCTCTTGGGCTTGGACAATTGGCAAGAGCCCAAGCGGATAGCCTGGTAACTGGTGTAAGAGATACCTCAAGACATCAGCTATCAGTACCTTCTTACATGCTTACCGGTAAGATACTGTCCGGTAGAGCGGGCATGTACAGCAGCAAGGCTGATGGCAGCATGACAGCCAACGGAGAAACTTTCTCCAACAATGCATTGACTGCTGGGTGCAATCGGTTTCCCTTCCTTACCTGGATCAAGGTGACCAATCCCAAAAACGGGAAATGGGTATTGGTTCGGGTTAATGACCGGGTTCCCAAGAAATCAAAAAGCTTACTGGAACTTAGCAGGGCCGCTGTTAAGAAGCTGGGGTTCCTGAAGCAGGGTTATGCTACTGTTAAAGTTCAAAAAATAACAATAAATGACTCATTATCAATTTATAAGTTATTAAATGATACTGCAAGTCAGCAGCTCACTGCAGAAGCAGGATTGCCGGATGATACACCGCCATTCGAGAAATCCGGTCATGCGGTTTCAGGCATAGCCAGCTTTTACAGCGCTAATCTGGATGGTACCCTGACCGCAACGGGTGAACGCTACCGCAATAATAAACTAACTGCTGCCAGTAACTTTTTTAAACTGAATACTTGGGTACTGGTCACCAATCTCCACAATCATAAACAGGTAATTGTTCGTATCAATGACAGGATGCATCCGCGGATGAAAAAGAGAGGCCGGGTAGTGGACCTGAGCCTGACTGCAGCCAAGCACCTGGACTTTATCAAAGCCGGACTTACCCGGGTAAAAGTGGAACCGATAGTTTGGGAACCCGCCGATAGCACCGACAATCCTGCCGCGCCAATCGCTGACAGCACGCGCCCGATAATCGCATCGGATACGGCAACAGCGGCGGCTGACAGTACAAACGATACCCATCTGGTCAATGAAGCAGATCCCGAAAGCCTGACCGGAACAGCCAGTTACCTGAATGCCGCTTGGGAAGGCAGGACCACCGCCAGCGGTGAAAAATTCAAACAAAACAGTATGATGGCTGCAAGCAGCAGTTTTCCGCTGGGCACATGGGTACGGGTAAAGCGCATATCCACTGGAAAAACGGTAGTAGTGAAAATAGTTGACCAGATCAGCGATGGGGCCCGGAAAAAGGGGAGAATCGTCTTCTTAAGCCGGAAAGCGGCCGGAAAACTAGGAATACTTTCTGCCGGAATCGTCAAAGTAGCCGTTGAAAAAGCTGATCCCGGTAATCTGGATTAAATGGGTATAATATAAACTTATCTTAATTTTTGGGATTCATTTTACCCCTGTATTTTTGTTCACTAGACTAAAACAAGCATTATGAAGAAAATCTTCTTTTCTATCATAGCTTTTGCCTCTGCTGCAGCTACTTACGCCCAGAGTACCATGAGCTATAAAAAGAGTCCGACGCTTTCCGTGAATTTCATGTTGAGAGATATGTCGACTGCTAACACGATTGATCATACCTCACTTTCCACAGTAATCGGTCAGCACCTATGGACGAAAATCGGGAATATGGGTCCAGGGGTGAACCTGCAGTATTCTCGGGGTATAACAGATCTTATTGACCTGTCAGTTAATCTTGGTGGTTCTTTTGTGAAGTATCCCTTCGCTTATACTTCAGGCGTTCACGCAGGCACCTCCGTGGTTTATGGTGCTGTAATATCCTCTGCTGATCGCTTTTTGCTGGAAGCTTCCGGTGGAGTGAATTTCAAACTGCTGAGCGATCGGTATTTCCTGGTACCTTATTATTCGTTGGGCCTGGGTGTGGCCAGCTATGGGGGTACTTATTATATGGCCTATGTGCCTACAGGACTCGGACTGCAGTTCAATCTCGGACAAGGCAGCTTTATTCATACCGATTTCATTTATAATGCGAAGATTTCCACTCTCTCGACCAATAACCTGACTTATTCGATCGGTATCGGCTCTCCTTTGAATGAAAAGAAAGAAACTCCCAAATTGGTGCCTCCTCCGCCACCGCCAGCTCCGCCTGTTGAAAAAGACAGCGATAAGGACGGTATAGTGGATAGTAAAGACAAATGTCCCGATGTACCAGGTATCGCTAAATACGATGGCTGTCCGATCCCCGATACCGATGGCGATGGCATCAATGATGAAAATGATAAGTGTCCGACTGTCAAAGGTATTGCCAAATACGACGGCTGCCCGATCCCCGATACCGACCATGACGGTATCAACGATGAAGAAGACAAATGCCCGACTGTTGCAGGTGTTGCCCGCTACCAAGGCTGTCCGATCCCTGACCGTGACCACGACGGTATAAATGACGAAGAAGATAAATGTCCCGATGTGCCAGGTGTGGCTGCTAACAGCGGTTGCCCGGAAGTGAAGGAAGAAGTTGTGAAAAAAGTGACTGCCAGCGCCAAGAATATCTTCTTCTCTACCGGCAGTGCAAAACTGCTGAGCAAGTCTTACAAATCACTCGATGAAGTGATTGCCATCCTGAAAGATGACAGTGCCCTGAAACTCGATATTGAAGGACACACCGATAATACAGGTTCTGAAAAAATAAACCAGCCGCTCAGTGAAAATCGTGCCAAAGCGGTATATGATTATATCATGGGTAAAGGCATCGATGCTTCCCGCCTGCATTATGAAGGTTTTGGTTCCTCCAAGCCCATTGCTGATAACAAGACTGCTAAAGGCAGGGCCATGAACCGTCGCGTGGAGATGAAACCCAAATATTATTAATTCTCTAATTTCAATCATGATTCAAAGCTGCTTGCATCGCAAGCAGCTTTTTTTTACAGAATATTTACCTCTGGTTCCAGGCGGATACCAAATTTTTGCTGAACAGAATTCTGTATCCTGAAAGCCAAATCGGCTATCTGGCTGCCTGTTGCTTTGCCGTAATTCACCAGCACCAGTGCCTGTTTGTTATAACAACCGGCATCACCCTCCCGGTAACCTCTCCAGCCAGCCTGCTCAATCAGCCATCCTGCCGGTATTTTATAAGTCTGTTCGCCAGCAGGATAATTAGGCAAATCCGGGTAGGCTGCGAGTATTTGTTTCTGTAATACTTCAGGAATAACAGGATTCTTGAAAAAACTGCCTGCATTCCCTGTCCGGTCAGGATCAGGAAGTTTGCTTTGTCGGATGCGAATAATCGCATCCGAAACGGACCGGAGGCTTGGTTGCTGTACGCCTGCTTTTTCTAGTTCTTCTCGGATTGCGCCATAGTCAATATGAAATTCTGCGTGCTTTTTAAGCCGGAAAACTACCCGTAATACCAGGAATCTGTCTTTCCAGGCCCGCTTGAATATGCTGTCCCGATAACCAAAACAGCAGTCAGTTGCCGTAAATCGCCTGACCTGGTTTTCCTGCATATCCCAGGCGGTTAGTTCTGCAAATACGTCTTTTAGTTCCACACCATAAGCACCGATATTTTGGATGGGTGCCGCGCCAACTGTTCCGGGTATCAGGCTCAGGTTTTCCACACCGGCATAACCCTGCTCGATACAATGCAATACAAAGGAATGCCAGTTGACACCCGCGCCAGCTTCTACAAAATAATGTTCACTATCCGCTGTTTTTAATTGAATTCCCTGTATTTCATTTTTGATGACCAGGCCGTTCCAGTTACGGGTAAACAACAGATTGCTGCCACCGCCCAGTACGAGCACTGATTGGGGCCGGTAGGTTTTCAGCACTTCCGGAAGCAAAACCGTTTCTGTTGCGGATTGCAGGCGTGCAAAAAAACGCGCCTGAACTGCTGTATGAAAACTGTGAAATGGGTGGAGAGATATATTGTGATGGATCTGCATGTTCAGAGAGGGTCTACATCCGGCAAAATTGTAACTGCCCGGTAACGTTTATTCGTTTGAAGCAACTGGATCTGTTGCCGGATCATGGTTTTGCAGGTTTGAATAAGATGGCTGTCTTT
>CAZAOR010000256.1:0-5542 GCA_964486805.1 uncultured Sediminibacterium sp.
CCGGGAACCCATTGCCCATGCCTTTGGCCATCGTATAAATATCTGCATCTGTACCGGCGGTATCGTGTGAAAAGAAAAGGCCGCTTCTGCCATAGCCGCATTGTACACTGTCTGCAATATATACTGCCCCAAATTGGGTGCAGAGCCTGCGGATAAGCTGGAGGAAAGCTAATTCTGCTTCAATGATACCGCCAACTCCCTGGATCCCTTCAATGATTACAGAAGAGATCTCATTGCCCTGCGATTCGAAACATGCTTGCAAGGCAGCAGCATCATTCATGGGCAGGAAGATGATATTATCGGTTTCATTGACGGGTGCAACCAGGCCGGGATTATCGGTTGCAGCTACGGCCAGTGAGGTGCGGCCATGGAATGACTTGCTGAATGCCACTACTTTTTTGCGGCCATTATAAAAGGAGGCCAGTTTCAATGCGTTCTCATTGGCTTCGGCACCACTGTTACAGAGAAACAACTGATAGTCCTGTTTACCGCTTACCTTTCCAAGCAGGTCCGCAAGCTGCTGTTGCAGCGGGATGATAACGGAATTGGAATAAAATGCGATTTTTTTCAATTGGGTTTCTATCCGCGTTACCCAATGGGGGTGGGTATGCCCGATGCTGATTACCGCATGACCGCCATACATGTCGAGGTATCGGTTATCCGCACTGTCCCAAACATACGAGCCCTCGGCCCGGGTAATGGTGATCTGGTTCAGGGGGTACACATCAAACATTTTCATAAGCTTCCCAATGGGTATTTATGCGTGATTAAAAAAATCCGGCTTTCAATTGCAGGCCGGTTGTTTCCGGCAGGCCGAATATGAGGTTCATATTCTGTACTGCTTGACCGCTGGCGCCTTTCAGCAGGTTGTCTGTGGCGGTATGTACCACCATCTGTTCCTGGTGTTTTTCAATATGAATCAAACATTTATTGGTATTCACTACCTGTTTCAGATCGATCATAGTATCAGATATATGCGTAAAAGCGGCATCCTGGTAGTAATCGCGGTATAAAGCATATAAATCTTGTTCTGATAATTCCGTATTGATCATGGAGCTCACATAAATGCCCCGGGTAAAATCGCCGCGCCAGGGTACGAAATATAGGGATATTTCGCCTTTACCTTGTAACTGGTGCAGACTCTGTTTGATTTCGTGCAGGTGCTGGTGTTGCAGTGATTTATAAGCCTGTATATTGTTCGCCCGCCAGCTGAAATGCGAAGTGGCGGTTAATTTCTGACCAGCACCGGTAGAACCTGTTATGCCGGTGGTATGCACTTGCTGCAGGATGCCTTGTTTGGCAAGTGGCAGCAGGCCTAACTGAATACAAGTGGCAAAACACCCCGGATTGGCTATATCATATTTGCCGGATGCAATAGCTGCTTTGTTTAATTCCGGCAGTCCGTACAGGAAGTTTCTTGTTCCCAATTGTGCATGCTGCTGCAAGCGGAAGTCCTGCGAAAGGTCAATGATCCTGGTACTATCCGGGATGGGATTTGCTTGCAGGAATTTTCGCGCATCGCCATGACCCACACATAGAAAGAGTACGTCCACATCGGTTTGCAGGCGGTCGGTAAAATGCAGATCGGTATCACCCAACAGATCCCCATGCACCTGTGCCACAGGGTTGCCTGCATTACTGGTGCTATGTGCAAAATTGATTGTCACCTGGGGATGCCGGAGTAATATCCTCAGCATTTCCCCGCCGGTATAACCGGCTGCTCCTATAATTCCTGCCCTGATCGTTTTCATACGGTGATATTTATACGGTCCTGTGCGGCTGATGGTTGTGTCACCAGCAGGAATACTACCGGTACGCCTGATACATTCCTGATTCGATGCGCCGTTCCTGGCAAAATCTCTATACTTTCTTCCGGCAGCAGTGGGATGGTTTCATCGCCGATATCCATCATTGCTACTCCCTGCAACATATAAAAAAACTGTCTGGCTTTTTCGTGGTAATGCCATTGCTCGGCGGTGCCTGGAGGCATTCTTTCCTGCTTGATCGACAAATCCGGGTCTTCTTTCAGGATCCAGCCATCACACTGGTTACCCCATTGATAATGCGGGACTATATCGGCAGAAAGTTTTTGCATCAGGATGGATCTCCTTCATGTATCTGGTGATAAATGCTGGTCTGGTTACCGAATATTTTGGAGAACCCGCGTACATCACTGCCTGTCCAGCCGCTGTTCATCTCCCCGTATTTGCCAAACCTGCTGCTCATCAGGTCGTTCGCTGATTCAATGCCATTAACCTGGAACCGGTAGGGATGGAGTTGTACAAAAACATCTCCGGTAACGGATGACTGTGATTGCTGAAGGTAGGCTTCGATATCCCGCATCACGGGATCGAGTATCTGGCCTTCATGAAGCCAGTTGCCATAGAACTGTGCAAGTTGATCCTTCCAGCTAAGCTGCCATTTCGTGAGTACATGTTTTTCCAGAGCATGGTGTGCTTTCAGGATGATCATCGGCGCTGCCGCTTCAAATCCTACCCTGCCTTTGATACCGATAATGGTATCGCCAACATGTATGTCGCGCCCGATACCATAAGGACCAGCTATCTGTTGCAATTGCAGGATTGCATCCGTCGGATGGCTGAATACCTGCCCGTTCACGGCGGTCAGTTCTCCTTTTTCGAAATGCAGTACTACTTCTTCTGTTCCTGTTTTGGTAACCTGGGTGGGCCAGGCGCTCTCTGGCAGCATGCCATTGGAGCGGAGGGTTTCTTTACCCCCAACACTGGTACCCCACAGGCCTTTATTGATAGAATAAGCGGCTTTCTCGAAGTTCATGGAAACCCCTTTCGATTGCAGGTAGACAATTTCCTCTTCCCGGCTCAGCCGCAGGTCTCTTATCGGCGTAATGATGGGCGTACCGGGTATCATGATATGAAATACCATGTCAAACCGGACCTGGTCGTTGCCGGCCCCGGTACTGCCATGTACAACGGCTTTGGCCTGTAATTTTTTTGCGTGTTCTGCGATATACAGGGCCTGGCTTAACCTTTCGGCGCTTACGCTTAAAGGATAGGTATTGTTTTTAAGCACATTGCCATATACCAGGTAGCGGATAATGCGGTCGTAATAGGGTTTTACAGCATCTACCGTTGTGTGGGAAACAACACCCAGGTTGTAAGCGTGTTTCTCCACTTGCAGAAGTTCTTCTTTCGTAAAACCGCCGGTATTTACGATCACGCTATGCACTTTGAAGCCGCGTTCTTCGGTCAGGTATTTTACACAATAGGAGGTGTCCAGTCCCCCGCTGAATCCCAATACTACGGCGTCTCCCGGCTGTGGTTCCTGAACCGGTAGGTCTGTTATTTGTGCTGCTGTTTTCATATTCGGTAGGTTATGCTATATGCTAAAAAGTCAGTGAAATAATGAAAAGAAAAAGGATTTAGATTTCATGGCCGATCCTGCTCCGCCGCCATTGTTATTTTGCCGTCTGCGCCACCAGTTCAGTAGCCGGCTTTGCTTGATCTTCATAAAACGCTCGTAGATTTTCGAGTTGCGGTTGAAGTTTGCGGTTGTTTCCTTAGGTTCGGCATGATCGGCAGGATCATAGAGCATGGCGGTACACATGCAATTCTTGCGGTCTTTGCTCATCAGGATGTCATAGTTTACGCAGCTTTTGCAGCCTGCCCAGAACTCTTCATCATCGGTGAGTTCGCTGTAAGTGACGGGTTCATAACCTAATTCGCTGTTGATTTTCATCACGGCGAGGCCGGTAGTGAGGCCAAAAATTTTAGCCTCAGGATATTTTTCCCGCGAGAGGTTGAAAATGCGTTGTTTGATCAGCTTGGCAATCCCGCTTTTGCGGAAGGGGGGCGATACGATCAGGCCGCTGTTGGCAACGAATTTCTCATGGCTCCAAACTTCAATATAGCAGAAGCCTACCCAGGTTCCATCCGGCAGATGTGCGATCACGGCCTTACCTTCTTCCATTTTTCTGGCAACGTATTCGGGACTGCGTTTGGCAATACCGGTACCGCGGGCTTTCGCTGAAGCCTCCATTTCGTCGGTGATGGTCTGTGCGTAATGAGTGTCGCCACTATTCGCTACACGAACAATAATTTTATCTTCCAACTTGTTTACAATTAAAAATTAATCGCTTGAAAAAAGCTCGGCTGAGTGCTGCAATCCGATCGGGGAGAATCCACTGATAGGGGCAAGTGCCAGTTGCTCGTCCTATCAGCAACCACGTCGCGGTCGCGGCAGAAAGGGGCGCGGCGCTGGGGCCGGGCAGGCAGGAGTAAAGCCTGCAGAAAAATAGCTATGTGTAGAAAGCTGTTTCACTATGTTTTGCCCTTTTGGACTGAAAATTTTTGTAAAAGTATAATAGTTTGGCATATCAGCGGGGATTTTTTTGCGGAAAGTTTGGTTAATAAATCCAGGGCCGGTAAAAGAATACAGCGGCTGGTTTGTGTGACCCCCAAACACTCGACTTAGGTTTCCCTGGGGTCTCCGCCTCCGGCGGATGAACCCACGGAGAAAAAAATTCGCTTTTTATGTGTTCAGCTAAAAGCGGTCAATTACTTGTAAGGTTTTTGCAGCCTGATAAAATTCCTTTTAACCCATCCGTATTTCATGATATTATTATTCGTATTTGTAGCAATAACAAATGCAAAATTCATATATGTTTGTCTTGAAATAAAAACCATCTCCCCTTTTTTAAACAGGCTTTTTAATTCATTGCCTTGAACCTTTTCCGGGATTGGTAAATAACGTGAAGACGTAGTAGAAGTAATGTAGCCTTTTCTAAAGGAGTTATTGATGTCCTCTTCACGATTATTACTTATCGATGACGATGAATCTAAATTAAAATCTATGATTTCGTTATCAATATGAACATGATCTCCCAGTTCCCCATTATCTCTCTCGTCATTCCAAATTTTTAAAATTTTCACAGCATGATGTAAGAACAGAACTTCGAATACATCATACGGATTAAATTTTAATTGGTTGGAATCATGAGGGGTATTCAAATAGAAGTTTACCGCTTCGGCGAAATCTAATCGATACCTGTTATCTGAAAAGGATTGTTCATATACCGGGTTATTACCTAATAGCGTATGATCACGTATTGCATACCATTTCTTGATGCCATTAAAATTGATCATCCGGCCAATCCAAAAATCCATATAACCAAGAGAATTTATTCTGAAATTCTCAGGCTTGGATCCATTAAAGCAAATTAAAAAGGTTGAATCATTTAAAAATCCTAGCCGCAGGTAAACAGTACCAGTATCATTTGTATTCCCATTGAATGACCAACTACTTTGATAGGTGCCGTTTCTGCTATCCTGCATGATTTTTGGCTGACCAAAACCTGTGATACAGGATGCTATTGCATATATGCCAAGCAGTATTTTCTTATAAATGGTTAACATAAGCCAAGCCTTATTTCCGTGTTGGTGTGGAATTGGTAGAGCAGTATTCCAAAGAGATGCGGGATTCATAAGTACGAAAATGGCAGACCTTTCGTGTATTAAGCGATTTAATACCATTAGAGGCTTTACATACAGGAATGTCAGAGCAA
>CAZAOR010000257.1:0-7739 GCA_964486805.1 uncultured Sediminibacterium sp.
TCATTCAGATCCACCATGTGTTTCAGGGTTTCGATACTGCCGGCCTCATAGTCAAAATGACTGGCGTCACGGCTGGCTTTTCGGAGTTCACAGAGATTCACGATCTGGCTGCGAAGGCAGTGCCCCTCCTCCAAAAGCCACAGTTGCCGCGGATCAATATCCTGTGGTAGCATATATGTTTTCCGGTATGCCGCATTCCTGCGGGATACATAAGCCATCAGTTCCTCATAAAATAAAACATGCTCCCGGATACCCGCTTCCTGCAGCGGAGTAACCAGTAAACCCATATCTACCTGGCCCGAACGCAGTTGCTCCAGTATCTGGTCGGTCATCAGTTCCTTCACCACCAGCCGCACTTTGGGATATTTCCTGGTGAGCAGGGGCACAAACAAAGGGATCAGGTAGGGCGCCAATGTGGGGATGATACCCATGCGCAGTTCACCCGCCACGAGTCCCTTGCTGGCCTGCACCATTTCATCCAGCCTGTTTTTTTCTGCAATGATCCGCCTAGCCTGTGCAATCAGTGCTGTTCCGATCTCCGTAGGTAAAACAGGTTGCTTGCTCCTGTCGAAAAAAAGAACGCCCAATTCTTCTTCGGCTTTCCGTATCTGCATACTCAGTGTAGGCTGTGAAACGAAGCAATGTGCAGCCGCCCTGGCAAAATGCCGGTGCGTGTCTACCGCCACGATGTATTCCAATTGGGTAAAGGTCATCAGTTAATAGATTTTATCTATGAGGATATAAAATTAATTGATTTGACAGATATCCTGATTTTCGGGAATTTAACAGGATTGATGGCGGTATAATTGTTTATCCGCAAAAAAATCCCCAACCCAACCGGAAACCAGTAAAATTCTCCCGGCAGATTGGCCAGGGTATCCGGTCGTGTTCTCAAGATGCCCTAATCCTGTTTGACAAGGCTGCTAACCCGGCTTTGACTATCTTTATACAGCACCAGAAATTATCGCATGACCGCCGAAGAAAAATTCGCCCAATTGCAACTCATACTGCCACCTGCACCCCGACCGCTGGGTGTTTATAAACCCTTATTGCTGGATGGCAAATACTGTTATGTGTCAGGGCATGGAACCCTGCTACCCGATGGCAGTTTTATTGTTGGAAAAGTGGGGGCAGATATGGACAAAGAAGCCGCCAAAGCGGCTGCCCGGCAAACCGGTTTGGCCATTCTCGCAACACTCCGGCAATACCTGGGTTCCCTGAACCGGGTGCAACGCGTAATAAAAGTGTTGGGCATGGTGAATGCCACCCCCGACTTCGGGGAACATCCTTATGTGATCAACGGCTGCAGTGAATTGTTTGCCGCTATCTGGGGTGAGGAGAATGGGGTTGGGGTAAGAAGTGCGGTTGGTATGGGTTCCCTTCCTGGCCATATCCCGGTAGAAATCGAAGCCCTTTTTGTATTACACTAAGTAAATGGCTACATGCAAGATTCTATTGCAACTATTGACTGGTACTCCTTGAAAAACCCCGGAAGCGTTGACTCCCCGGCCTTGCTTGTTTATCCGGACCGGATCGCAGCCAATATCCGCCACCTCGTTGCAATGGCAGGCCAGGTTAATGTACTCCGTCCGCATGTGAAAACCCATAAGATGACGGAAGTTACCCGGATGCTGCAACAGGCAGGTATCCGGCAATTCAAATGCGCCACCATTGCCGAAGCTGAGATGTTAGCGGAAACCGGTGCACCGGATATCCTGCTCGCACATCAGCCGGTCGGACCCAAAGCTTTTCGCCTGAGAGATCTGGTAATAAAATACCCCGACACTTCTTTTTCCGCTATCACCGATCATCCGATTGTAGCCGCAGCACTGTCTGCAGTTTTTGCAGAGCAGAATTTGGTATTACCGGTTTTCATTGACCTGAATACCGGTATGAAGCGGACCGGTATCCCGCCGGAAAAAGCCTGGGATTTGTACCAGGCTATCCAGAGATTACCCGGTATCCGGTTTCGCGGTCTGCACGCATACGATGGACATGTACGAAGCAGCGATCTCGCAGCCAGAAAACAAATGTCCGACCTGGCTTTCGCGCCTGTACAGGCTTTGGCCGACAGGATTTATGCAGCCAGTCAGGCATATCCGGAGATCGTTGTCGCCGGAACACCCAGCTTCCCAACCCATATCCACCGGGAACATGTTGCATACAGTCCGGGAACCTTTGTTTTCTGGGACTGGGGCTATGATCAGCAATTGCCGGATGCGCCTTTCGTATTTGCGGCATTGGTACTTACCCGGATCATCTCTGTCATAGACGAACAAACTGTTTGCCTGGACCTTGGCCATAAATCCATTGCCGCCGAAAACCCGCTGCCCCGGGTGCATTTCCTGGATCACCCGGAAGCAAAGCCTGTTGCACAAAGTGAAGAACATCTGGTGGTGGAAGTGCCCGACAGCAGCCCATATCAGCCTGGAGATTGCTGGTATGGGGTACCGGTACACATCTGCCCTACAGTAGCCTTATACGATCAGGCAACAGTTGTACGTGATCATGAGGTAATCGGGCACTGGCAAGTGGAAGCGCGGAAAAGAAAAATTGAAATATGAGTAAGTGAACAGCGAAACCACAAACCTCAAACCTCAAACGGGTATGTTTCTCTTTGACGCCCATCTTGATCTGGCCATGAATGCTATGGAGTGGAACCGCGACCTGCGCTTACCGGTAAGCGTATCGCGGGAAAGAGAAAAAAACATGACCGATCAGCCAGACCGGCAGAAAGGAACTGTTGCCTTCCCCGAATTGCGACAGGCGAATATCGGCCTGGTGGTAGCTACCCAGATTGCCCGGTATGCCGCACCCGGACATCCCCTGCCCGGCTGGCATTCACCGGAACAGGCCTGGGCGCAAACACAGGCGCAATTAAGCTGGTACCGCTGTATGGAAGCTGCAGGGGAACTCACTGCCATCACTGATAAAACCGCATTGGAAAAGCATCTGGCTGCCTGGATGCAGAAGGATGCGGATGGGATGAACCTGCCCATTGGTTACGTACGGAGCCTGGAAGGGGCGGATTCACTGGTGACCCTCCACTACCTGCACCAGGCTTATGAACAAGGCCTGCGAGCCGTTGGCCCGGCGCATTACGGTCCCGGCAGGTATGCATCCGGCACGGACGCTTCCGCTCCTTTGTCAGATAATGGCAAAGCATTGTTGCGTGAGATGGAATCCCTGAATATGCTGTTAGATGTATCCCATCTCTGCGACCTTGCATTCTTTGAAGCCCTGGATATTTATAAAGGACCATTATGGGCAAGCCACAGCAATCCCCGGAGCCTGGTACCACATAACCGGCAGATCAGTGATGAAATGATCCGCTTGCTGATCGAAAGAGACAGCGCCATCGGCATTGCTTTAGATGCCTGGATGCTGGTGCCAAACTGGGAACGGGGCCTATCTCAACCCGCTGCCATGCAATGCACACTGGATACAGTTGTACAGCATATCGATTATGTTTGCCAGTTAGCCGGCAACAGTCTGCATGTGGGTATCGGTTCGGATCTGGATGGAGCTTTCGGTACGGAACAGTGCCCAGCTGATCTTAACACGATTGCCGATCTTCCGAAAATAAAAGCGCTGTTGTTTGATAAAGGCTACCGGGAAGAGGACTGTGCCAATATTTTTTATAAAAATTTCCTGCGCATTTTGAGAAAATCCTTGTAGGCGAATACTGCGCCTTGCATAAGCAGGTATCGCTAAAGCGAATGCCCTGTTTCATACCCGATCCATGCATACCAGCCATTCTCCGGCAAGTGATCTGCGGAAAAGGACGGGAGTTTATTTTCTTTGGAGCGTTACTTTTTTTGCACCTACGCCAAACCGGTACATTCCTCCAACAACCAGGGCATAATTTCTTTCCGTATGGCTTACCGGGAAATCAAAACAAACCGGATAATCCGTATCACTGATATGGGATTGCAGGATATGGTATGCGTCTGAACCGAAAGGTATTTTCGTGTCCTTCATCTCTGTAAAGCCGCCAATGATCAGTCCGGCCAGTTTTTTTAAAACACCGGCTCTTTTTAACTGCAGGAACATGCGATCGATATTGTAAAGGTATTCTCCCACATCTTCTATAAACAGCAGTTTGTCAGTATAATCTGGTGCGGAGCCGGTGCCTGTAAGATGTGCGAGCAGGGTAAGATTTCCACCTACAAGTATGGCCGCTGCTTCCCCTTTCCGGTTCATCGGGTGTGATGAACACTGGTAAACAATCTGCTTGCCCTGTAATACTTTTCGTATGGATTGAACATACTCATTCCGGGCGCCTCCATCCTGGAAGGCGGTAGCCATAGGGGCGTGCAGGGCAGCGATCCCATACTTTTTCAGAATATGGGCGTGGAGTACCGTGATATCACTGTAACCGATCAGCCATTTCGGGTGCTTCCGGAATTTCCTGAAATCCAGCCCATCGATGATCCGGCTCATTCCATAACCACCACGGGCGCAGAATACAGCTTTTACTTCAGGATCATCCAGCATCTGCTGCAGGTCATCCCTTCTTTCTGTATCGGTTCCGGAAAAATAATGAAACTGGTGGCCCAATGTTTTTCCTATTCTGACCCTGTAACCCCAGCTTTCCAGTGTTTGAACACAGCTGATGGCTTCTTTCGCAGGCAGGTAACCCGAAGGGCAAACGATACCGATCAGGTCATTTTTTTGGAGGCTATCGGGATAAACGATTTTCATCTTCGGAAGTTAGGCAGAAAAGAAAAGTAAATAAAACGAATTGAATAGCCCTGGAATCGGCTTTACGCCGTTGCAATAAACATCATCAGGCCATCCCACAGTTTCAGGTTTTTGGTTTGGGTTTCGGGATATTGTTGTCTTTCTTCCTGCCTGCTTCCCTTAATGCCTTATCGATCAGCATTTCAATCTGTCCATTCACGCTGCGGAATTCATCGGAAGCCCATTTCTCCAGTAAAGCATAGGTGTGGGCATCGATCCTTAAAACAAAAGATTTTTTCGTCAAAACGGTCAGGCTTTGAAATTTTACTGATAAAGCGTACCGGTATTCAGTACCGGTGTAGCGGCTTTCTCACCACACAATACCACCATCAGGTTGCTCACCATGGACGCTTTTTTCTCTTCATCCAGTGTAATGATCTGTTTTTTGGACAGGGTCTCCAATGCCATTTCCACCATACCTACGGCACCTTCCACGATCTTACTGCGTGCAGCTACAATAGCAATCGCCTGCTGGCGCTGTAACATAGCGCCTGCGATCTCCGGTGAATATGCAAGATGACTCAATCTTGCTTCCACAATCTGGATACCTGCCTGTGACAGCCGTTCATTCAATTCATCCTGAAGAATAGCGATCACTTTATCACCTCCATCCCGCAGTGTAATTTCAGAGTTTTCATCTTCCAAAATATCATACGGGCAGGTAGAGGCAATATGCCTGAGCGCCGCTTCGCTCTGATTGATCACATAATTTGTAAAACTCACCACATCAAATGTTACACGATAGGTATCGGCTATTTTCCAGAGAATAACGGCTGCTATCTCTATCGGGTTACCCATTTTATCATTCACCTTCAGCTTATTGGTTTCCAGGCTCTGAACCCGCAGATTTATTTTCTGCACTTTGAAAAGCGGATTCACGAAGATCAAACCGTTTTTCCGGATACTTCCTACATATTTCCCGAAGAAAGTAAGTACCAGGGCAAAATTGGGTTCCACACTCCGCAAACCCTTGCATATAAATCCTGCGGCAAAAATGCAAAAAATGAAAACCAGGATGGGAGTTCCGGATGCCTCGGAGCCGCCCTTCACCTGGGTAACCAGTATTGCGATACCTGCAGCCAACAGCCCGAATGCGGTCAGCAGCATGACAAAACCGGATGGTGCATTGCGTGGATTTTCCATAAAATTTGTTTTGATATTATTTTGATATCAAAAATATAGCTGCTTCCGGAAACTGCCAAATATTTCCCGAAAGCAGGGTTTGCGCCAGTTCCTGTAATTTTGCGCCTCAGCCGATGTAAGAAGAATATGACGAACCCGAAACGATACCTGGTCACCTCAGCCCTGCCCTATGCCAACGGGCTGAAACACATTGGACACCTGGCCGGCGCCTATTTGCCGGCTGACATCTATGTCCGTTACCTGAAAGCGCAGAAAAAGGATGTGGTTTTCGTTTGTGGCAGTGATGAGCACGGTACTGCCATCCCTATCCAGGCAGCCAAAGAAGGCACGACGGCACAGGCCATCATCGATAAATACCATCCCATCATGGAAGAAAACTTCCGGGAACTGGGTATCCAATTTGATATTTATCACCGAACCAGTGCACCGATCCACCACGAAACGGCACAGGAATTCTTTACCAAACTGGAACAGGCCGGGGAACTGGAAACCCGCGAATCTGCCCAATATTATGATGAACAGGCTGGGAGTTTCCTGGCAGACCGTTACATCAAAGGTACCTGTCCGAATTGCGGATTCCATTCTGCCTATGGCGACCAGTGCGAAAATTGTGGTAAAAGCCTGAGCCCGGATGAATTGATCAATCCTGTCAGTACGCTAAGCGGTAATCCTCCGGTTAAAAAAAATACCCGCCACTGGTACCTGCCGTTGAACCGGCATGAAGATTTCCTGCGCAAATGGATACTGGAAGAGCACGCCAAAGATTGGCGAAGCAATGTGCTGGGGCAATGCAAAAGCTGGATCGATGGCGGATTACAACCACGTGCTGTTACGCGTGACCTGGACTGGGGGGTGAAAGTACCCTTGCCTGATGCCAGCGGCAAAGTTTTATATGTGTGGTTTGATGCACCCATTGGTTATATCAGCGCTACCAAACAATGGGCCCTGGATAACCAGAAAGACTGGCGCCCTTACTGGGAGGATCAGGATACCCGGCTGATCCATTTCATCGGAAAAGACAATATCGTATTCCACTGTATTATCTTCCCGGTGATGCTGAAACTGCACGGCAATATCCTTCCCGACAATGTGCCCGCCAATGAATTCATGAACTTAGAAGGTGATAAGATGAGCACCAGTCGTGGCTGGAAGATTGAAATGCAGGATTATATTGATGATTTTATCCGGAAAGAAAACGGTGGCAGCCAGATGGCTGATGTACTGCGTTATTACCTTACGATGATTGCACCGGAAACTAAAGACAGCGAATTTACCTGGCAAGGTTTCCAGGATGCCAATAACAGTGAACTGGTGAGTATCCTTGGCAACTATATCAACCGTTGCCTGGTTTTGATGCATAAACTCTGTAAAGGGAAAGTGCCGCCCCTGCATGAAGCTTTTTTACTGGAGGAAGACAGGCAAGCTATCCTTGAAATGCCCCGTGCGGCCGAAAATGTTGGCGCTTATTTAGACCAGTTCAAATTCAGGGATGCCCTATTTGAAGCCATGGCCCTTGCCAGGTATGGTAACCAGTATATGCAGAAAAAAGAACCCTGGATTGTAGCCCGTCAAACAGGACCGGATGGTCAGGTATTGCCGGAAGCACAGGCTTCAATCGATAATACCCTGCATATCTGCCTGCAGATTGCCGCCAATCTTGCCATCCTGGTACAACCCTTCCTGCCCTTTACCGCCCGCAGGATCTGCTACATGCTCAAAGTAGTGGACAAAATGCTGGAATGGGAAAATGCAGGTAAAACAAAGTTGCTCAGTGTCGGTTACAGCCTGCGCGCACCGGAACTTTTATTCCGCAAGATTGAAGACAGTGAAATCGCTTACCAATTAGACAAACT
>CAZAOR010000258.1:0-5702 GCA_964486805.1 uncultured Sediminibacterium sp.
TGAGCCGAAAACAACTTTCCCAGATCCGTTACTTCCGTCGTCCCTCCCCGATGCGGGAAGTCAGTATTGTTGTACACCGCGACTTTGTGAAGCAGCGATTGGTAGAAATCGTGCGGGAAGCAATTCTGTCTGCCATACCGGCCAAAGTATTACAGAATAAGAACAGGCATGTGGTACCGGTAGAGGGATAAAGCCTGCAGTCGGGGGTCTGCGCTATCGCTCCGATATTCACTATCGACTTTTGCCGGATCTCCGCTAACGTTTCGATTTGTCATTTTCCCCCGCCAGTAAGCTGTCAATCAGGTTTTGCATTTGCGGGAAACTGTTGAGATTGTTATGACTGCCGCCAGGGATTGTCAGGAAGCTATCTCCTTTTTTTAGCAGGGGTTTCAGTTTGGCCGCATGGAAATAGGGGATGGTCCAGTCATTTGTACCCTGTATGATATGCACTGGTGCCGTGACTTTCGGGAGATACGCGTAAACCGGGAAATGGAAATGGAGCATGGTTTTCAATGGATACATCCAGGCGTAAATACCAACCAGGGAATACAGGCTGTAATAGGGCGTTTCCAGGAATAGCATCCGGCAATCGCGTATGGCTGCCAGTTCTGCGGCAATGCCTGTGCCCAGGGATCTCCCATAGATAATGATCTGATCCGGCCGGTAATGCGTTCGGGCAAGCTTGTATACCTGTAGCGCTTCGTCATATAGCCCTTGTTCCGTGCGTTTGCCCGTTGATTTACCATAGCCGGGATAATCGGGCATCCAGACTTCATATCCATTTTTCGTGAATGGTGCAACGCGGTCCGTATAATGGCGAACCCCTTCCCGGTTGCCATGGAAATAGAGCACTACTCCCTTTTGCGGTGTATCAGTGGCATGGAACTGTATCAGATCAATATGGGTACTGGCGTCCATATCGATTCCAGTTTCTGAGAAAGGCTGCTGAAAATGATAAATGGTATCATCGGGAACCCGAACGCCGCGAAACAGGATTGGTTCCTGCAGGTAGTAAAGCGCTACCCCCATCAGGCCATAGGCCGCAAGTACCATCTTAACAATATGCAGCCATGACCTTTTTTTCTTCACTGGACAAAGATAAGCGGCCCTTAGTACTGCAGGATATCCCGGATAAAATTGTGGTAGGCTGGAAAAGCCGGCAGGTTATTATGTCCGGCGCCATGGATGCGGATAAGGGTGATCTTATGCGGATTGAGTTGCTGAAGTTTTTCACTGTGCCGGATTGGGATGAGCCGGTCGCGTGTGCCATGCAGGATATAGGTATGACAGTTCACTTTCCGGATCCACTGGTCGGTATGCAGGTGATAGCGCAGGAGCCAGCGATGGGGCAGGAATGGAGTGAACCGCTCCGCCACCTTGATGAAACTGAAATAGGGTGCATCCAGGATCAGGTAACGCGGCTGGTTATCTGCTGCGAGTTTGACGGCGAAACCGCTTCCAAGGCTGCGGCCATAAACAAGTATATGGTGTTCTTCAAATCGGGCAGCCAGTTGCCGGTAAACATACTGCATATCCGTCAGCAGATTTTTCTCACTCCTTTTGCCGGTGCTTTTGCCAAAACCCCGGTAATCAACCAACACTACATCATATCCATATCGGTAAAAATCCCGCGCACATTTGGCCCAGCCTTTGATGCTTCTGGAATTGCCATGCAGGTAAAAGATCAAGCCCTTGGGTTTGGAACAAAAAAAGTGCAGGCCATTAATGCGGATACCCGGTTCCGGCGTAAAAAATAATTCCTCAAAAGGCACATTATACCGGTAAGTGAAATCTGCCGGCAGCTTTTCGGGTCGGAAAATAAAACGATCCTGCACGAAATAGGCTAATAGTGCAAGAAGGAGATAAGCGGCCAGGGTATAATAAACAAAATGCGGCACGGTGAACGATTCCCTTCCAATATCCAACATTCCGGCCAGTAAAACAATATGGGATTATGCTTCCTCGATGTCCTCAAAGTAAACCCTGCGTAGATTGAGATTGGCTACCGGCGCTACGATCAGCGGGAATTTCTCCACGGTCACATTGCTGGGGTCCAGACCGAAACCGCGCTCTTCACCAAGACTGATCTCTTTCAACCAGAAATAAACTTTCATGATCATGCGTTCCACGATAGGTAATTCATTATCCTGGCTCAGGTATTTTTCCAGTACGATGAACTGGAAATCCCCTACCACATTGTTGCGCTCCAGGCTTTCATAGCGGGAAGTAATGTTCACTTCCTTGTTGTCAACAAGCTCTTCTACCACTTTGCGGAACATCAGATTTATCCGTTGCTCTACCCGGAAGCCTACCCGGAATTCCACGCGGATGATATCATTGGGGATGATATGTTCTACCGTGTACTCGCAGGTATAGGGATCATCCAGTACATCCACATGCACGAACCAGTAAATATCGGCGCGCTTGGGTTTTTTGTTGAGGATTGAATAAATGATTTTGTGTTCAATTTCTTTCGGGTTATTGGCGCTGGTCATATATACCAGGTGCGTGGCATATTTGGGAATACTTTTATCATTGCTCAGTTCCTGGATCATGGGAATATAATGTTCCAGGCGGACGAACTCTACGTAGCGGTTCTTGATTTTCCGGCTGCGGAACCAGATATACATGACCGAGAAAAGGCCACCGCCAACGATCAGGGTCACATAGCCTCCGTGCATGAATTTTTCGAGGTTGGCGATCAGGAAGGCCACTTCTATCGTCAGGTACACGATCAGGTAGAGGTATATCCAGACCGACTTGGCCCTTCGGCTGACCAGGAAATTCGCAAATAAAATGGAAGTGCTGATCATGCACATGGTGATGGCAAGCCCATAGGCCGCCCCCATATTGGATGATTTCTGAAAGAATAATACAATGCCGCTGCAACCGATAAAAAGGATCAGGTTAATGCCGGGAATATAGAGCTGACCTTTTTCTTCCGTAGGATAGTTGATCTTCAGTTTGGGCCAGAGGTTCAGTCGCATGGCTTCACTGATCAGGGTAAAAGAACCGGAGATCAGCGCCTGGCTGGCAATGATGGCAGCTACAGTGGCGATAATGATGCCGATGAGCTTAAACCAGTGCGGCATGGTGCCGATAAACGGGTTAAAGCCGTCATCCATTAATTGTTGCGGGATGGTTTCATGCAGGTGATTGGCAAGCAGCCAGGCCCCCTGTCCAAGGTAGTTCAGTATCAGGCAGGTTTTGACAAATATCCAGGATACCCGGATATTGCCCCTGCCGCAGTGACCCAGATCACTATATAGGGCCTCTGCACCGGTCGTACAGAGAAATACCGCGCCCAGGAGCCAGAATCCCTTGGGGTATTGTGTAAGCAGCTCAATGGCGTAATGGGGACTGAGGGCTTTAAAAATCCCCAGGTCATCTTTCAGGTGGATGCAACCCAGTATGGCGAGCATGGTGAACCAGGTACCCATGATGGGTCCGAACATCTTGCCGATCGAAGCGGTACCGAACTGCTGCATAAAGAAAAGCACAGCAATAATCGCCAGCACAATCGCGATGATGGTCGTTTGTTCAATGGCGTGCAAAGCAGGCAACTGCCGCAGGCCTTCAATCGCTGAAGTAATGGAAATAGGCGGGGTAATGATACCATCTGCCAGCAAAGCGGCACCGCCGATCATGGCGGGTAATACCAGCCATTTCCGCCTCCTTCTTACCAGGGCATAAAGGCTGAAAATACCACCCTCTCCCTTGTTATCGGCTTTCAGGGTGAGTATCACGTATTTCACGGTTGTCTGTAGCGTCAGTGTCCAGATAATACAGGAAAGAGAACCCAGGATGAGCTCTTCCGTGATGGCTCGCCCGTTAATTATTTCATTCAGAACATACAGCGGGGAAGTACCAATATCGCCATAGATGATTCCCAGGGCGATGATCAGACCGGCCATGGAAACTTTGTTGAATTGCTTACTCACACAAAGGGTTATTATGATTAAAGCCTTATACCCGACAAATGTATAGGTTAATTTGCTGACGACCGTCATTTACTGCCGGGGAGATCGGCAGGGACAGGTTTTGCAGGGATTTTACATATCCTACGATGCCTATCCCGTACATTTGATGCATAAACAGGAACCGGATGAAAAAATCGCTTTTTCTGCTGGCCTTCAGTTGTCTCTGCTGGGTTGCTTCCGGCATGGCGCAGCAGGTAATTTATTCCCAGCCCGACCGGGAAGACCCGCGCACGCTCAATTTTGAAGTATTGGGTAAAATTGGCGGAAATATACTGGTATACAAGAATTACCGCGATGTGCATTTCATGGCTGTTTTTAATAATGAGATGCAGCAGATCCAGAAAAAAAAGCTCGATTTTGCCAATTTCCGCCTGCTGGGGACCGATTTTATAGCCTACCCCGATTTTGCATATATGATATACCAGTACCAGCACCGGAGTATCATTTATTGTATGGCTGCAAAACTGGATGGAAATGGTAACCTGATCGGAAAGCCGGTACAGATGGATTCAACAGAGGTAAACTTCTCAGCCAATAACCGGATCTATTCTTTCCTTTGCAGCGAGGACAAGCAAAAGATCATGGTATTCAAGATCAACGGCCATAATAACAAGGAACATGTCCTGACTACCAGCCTGTTCACCCGCGATCTGCAACTGATCTATCATTCGGTCATGCGGATACCGATGCCTCAGCGAAATGATTTTCTTTCTGAATTTTCATTGGATAATGAAGGTAACCTGATTTGTATCCGTGCATCCGGTACTTCTACCAATGACAATATCAATAAGGTGAGCCTGATCATCAAAGGCGCTGAAACAGATAGGTACACGTTACATGATCTCAACCTGGATAAGATTTTCCTGGACGATATCCGGATCAAGGTAGATAACCTGAATAAACATTATCTTATCACTTCTTTTTTGAGCCGTACCCGCAGGGGCAATATTGACGGATTATACTATGCATTATGGGATAAAAAAGAAGAAAAGGAACTGCTGAATGCCACAACCATCTTTACAGATGAATTCCGGGAAGATGCGAGAAATGAGGGTTCGGTTAAAACCGCCTTCAATGATTTCTTTCTCAAAAATATAATCTTGCGGAAAGACGGCGGTTTTCTGATTCTTTCCGAATCTGCCTATACCAGCAGCAGGGGAAATACCATGAATCGCTGGGATTACCTGTATGGCTCACCTTACTGGGCGCCGATGGATTATTATTCCTGGTATAGCCCCATCGGATATTATCCCTGGTGGCAATATAGTATGTTCAATAACCAGAATTCCCTGATACGTTATTATGCAGATAATATTGCGGTGCTCTCATTTGATCCGCAGGGGAAAATGGAATGGAGCAATGTGATCCGTAAATCGCAGTTTGATGACAATACGGATAACTATATCGGTTTTGGCCTGATCAATACCGGTACCGCCCTCCATTTCCTGTTCAATGTGCAGGAAAAGAGAAACATGATCCTTTCCGATCAAAGCATCACCCCTTCCGGACAGGTTGACCGTAGTCCGACTTTCAAAAACCTGGACCGGGGTTATGATTTTATGCCCCGGCATGCCAAACAAACCGGCGCACACCAGGTGATCATTCCCTGTCAATACCGCGGGTTCACCTGTTTTGCCAAAATCGAATTTTAATCAGCAAGCGCGTGGTTTTCCTTTTTCGCGATACCGCCATCAGTAACCTTTTCCTCTTATTACTGCTTTG